>JBILMY010000046.1:0-7453 GCA_044375265.1 Gammaproteobacteria bacterium
CATAAAAAAGACCTGCTGCTGTTGCAGTCCTGCATTAGAAGGCACAGCCCCGTAAAAATCATTCGCACTATAAAATTGACGAGACTGAACGCCGCCCTTCATTGCTTCTAAAAATTGTTTCAAGTTTTTTTGGTTGTTGCATTGCTGCTCTACAGCGTCTAAATCAATCTTTTTGTCGCCCGCCCATTGCATACAATCGAAAAGATCTCCAAGACTGAGACCTCCTAAAAGGGCTTCGATTAACTTCGTTCGAAGTTCTTTAAATCGACCAAACTCACCCTCTGCTTGAGTCAATAATGGCCCTAAGTTGTTAAAATTCACCTGGCTCAAGGCTTTTTCTATTTCTTCTGTAGTTAATGTATAAGGCATAAAAATGGGTATTCCAAAAATCGGTGCCTCTATTATACGTGATATATATTAAGGAATTATTAAGATTTATTAATTTTCAGTAAATCACGCGCCAGTTTATCGACGCGTTCATTGTCAGGATGGCCATCATGTCCCTTGACCCATTGCCAAGTCAGGGTATGAAGCTGGTTTAATTCATGTAAGCGCTGCCAGAGATCTTGATTTTTCACGATCCCTTTACTCGCAGTGCGCCAGCCGCGGGCTATCCAGCCGGACAGCCATTCTTCCATGCCTTTTTGTAGATATTGAGAATCTGTGATGATTTTCACATGGCTTGGTTTTTTTAAAGCTTCTAAGCCTTTAATCGCAGCCATGAGTTCCATCCGGTTATTGGTGGTCTCTTCTTCAATACCCACAATTTCTTTTTCATGTTGGTTATAGCGAAGTAAGGCAGCATAGCTGCCGCGGCCAGGATTACCGCTGCAGGCACCATCGGTAATGAGTTCGATGAGGTTTGTCATAATCCTGCCGTCACCCCTGCGCGGGAATGACGAGGGACAACATAGTATTAAATTGTTCTGCATCAAGAGAGGCAGAGCCAATCAGCGCGCCATCAATGAGATCGCTTGCGAAAAAATCCGCGGCGTTTTTCGCATTCACACTGCCGCCATATAAAATGGGTGGTAAAGTTGCAAAACTTTTTTTCTTAAAATAATCCCGAATAAAACGGTGTACGGCTTCTGCGATGTCGACCGAAGCACTCTTGCCTGTGCCGATGGCCCACACGGGTTCGTAGGCGATAAGGAAATGCGCTGGGTCAACCACCCCGCCCTTCGGGCACCCCTCCTCTGGAGGGGAATTGTGATCTTGACGCCTTAAATAATTCCCCTCCAGAGGAGGGGTGGCAGGCGTAGCCTGACGGGGTGGTTGATTGTCGCTAAACACAGCATCCAACTGCGCTGCAATCACCGCTTCGGTCTGACCATGCTCACGCTCGGCCAACGTTTCCCCTACACATAAAATCGGTATCAACCCTGAAGCAATTGCATGGATAAATTTTTTGGCCACCAAGTCATTATCTTCATGAAACAGTGTACGACGTTCTGAATGCCCCACAATCACATAACGGACACCGATATCGCTGAGCATAGCCGCAGAGACTTCTCCTGTGAAAGCCCCTTTTTCGGCTTCACACAGATTTTGCGCGCCTAAGAAAAACTGCTGTTTTTCAAGTAATGGTTTTAAGACAGAAAGATACGGAAACGGGGGGCAAATGATAACAGTATGCTGGCTGTGGTTGAGGGCAGAAATGAGTGTTGTGAGCGATGCTTCAGACCCCATCATTTTATAATTTGCAGCAATAATTTTTTTCATAAATATAAATTTACCTCTTGTTATTCAACCACCCCGTCAGGCTACGCCTGCCACCCCTCCTCTGGAGGGGAATTATTTAAAGCATCAATATCAAAATTCCCCTCCAGAGGAGGGGTGCCCGAAGGTCGGGGTGGTTGATATTTTATGCCTCCACCATCGACAGCGCAGTTTGCATATCCACCGCCACGATGCGAGAAACCCCCGGTTCTTTCATGGTCACACCGATGAGTTCCTCAGCCGTTTCCATCGCAATTTTGTTGTGCGTGATAAAAATAAATTGCACTTTATCCGACATTTCTTTCACGAGTGAACAAAAACGTCCGACGTTGGCATCATCGAGCGGGGCATCTACCTCATCGAGTACGCAAAACGGCGAAGGATTGAGTTCAAAAATCGCAAAGACTAACGCTACGGCTGTCAGAGCTTTTTCACCACCGGACAATAAATGAATCGTGGTATTTTTTTTGCCGGGCGGTCGTGCCATGACAGAAACACCGGTATCGAGTAAGTCTTCACCTACAAGGGCTAATTGCGCTTCGCCGCCGCCAAAAATTTTAGGAAAAAGTCTACCAAAAGATTCATTGACTTGATTAAAAGTTTCTTTAAATTTATCGCGGGTTTCTTTATCAATTTTAGCAATGGCTTCTTCGAGTGTTGTCACAGCCTGTATTAAATCCTGATACTGGCTGTCTAAATAGGTTTTGCGTTCAGACTGAATACCACATTCTTCAATCGCAGCCAAATTGATTGCGCCAAGTTTGCCAATGGCGTCAACAATACTTTCAATTTTTTTAGACCAAGCAAAAGGTTTGGCCTCCTGTGGTAAGCGCGCTAAAATTTCTTCTAAGGAAAGTCCTGCTGCAAGTAGCTGCTCTTCATAGGTTTTTTGTCGCACTTCAAAGGTATTGCCATCCAAACGTGTTTTTTGAAGCTGCTCTTTAAGCGCATCCACTTTTTCTTCCACATCTTCTTTGCGCTCTTCTAATTCACGAAGTACTGATAAAGATTGTTCCATACGCTGCTTGCTTCGACCTAATGCAGTTTCAGCTTCACGATGCGCAGCTAATTTTTCTTGCAATTGATCTTGAAGCAGGGTTTCAGGATCGTCCGTTTCACTGCGCTGTTTTTCCAAGAGTGTTTTTTGCGACTGTAATCCCTGTAGCTGTGTTTCTATGCGCGAAAGTCCCTTTTTGAGCCCTTCAATTTGTGGCAATAATCCACGGTATTGAAGTTCTAATTCATGACGTTCTTTTTCAGCCGATTTAAATGTTTCTCGCAAATCCTGCACGGTATTTTTTTGTAAACTCCCTTCTTTCTCAAGACTTGCCCGCTCACTTTCTAAGCGCTCTTTTTCTGCCAGCGCTTCTGTCCAACCGCTTCTAGCCTCCCCGCGTTTGGCTTCTTCCAAAGTTAAGGCTTTATTCTTTTCAGCGCTTTCTTGCTCAAGCGCTTCATGCCGTGCTTGATTGTGACTAAGCTGCTCTGATTGTAAACGGTATTCGAGCGATAACATGGAAAGCGATTTATCCAGTGCACTTTCTTCTTGAAGCAGTGCTTTTTTTTCAGTTTGAATTTTTGTTAAGACGGCTTCTTGTTGCGCTATATTTTCTTCAAGTGCGGCAATATTTTTTTTGAGCGTCTCTATTTCAGTGCGCAGTGTTTGAATTCTTTTTTCGCGCTCAATCACGCCTTGACCTTCGGCAGCCGTTCCAGGCGTACGTAAAAAATACTGGCTCAGCCACACACCTTGCAGCGTTACCACTGACTCTTCCCCCGATAAAAGTGGTAATAATTCAAAGGCTTTTTCAAGTGTGTCAACACAATAAATATTTTTTAGTAGGGGTAATGCTAAAGAAGTGGTGACTTTATCGATAAGAGGCGCTTCGCCTCTTGCGTTCGATCTCTGTACCATTGGCGCAGAGTAAGGGGTAGAGGTAAATTGAACTGAAGGTAATATCGATTCACTCAATACTGTTTTCAACTGCGCAATACTGTCCACCACGATCGATTCCACATAGTGACCCAGCACCGTTTCTACGGCTTTTTCATAACCGGCTTCCACTTGTAAAAGCTTACCAAGCCTTGGTAAGGCGGTAAGCCCTTGTTTTTCTATCCAGGCTTTATCGGCACCTTCGGCTTTATAAAGCGCAGCTTCCTGCAAAATAGTGAGTGAGCGATATTCGCTTTGTGCCTCTTGTAAAGCGACTTGGCTTTCACTGAGATTTTTTTTGAGCGTCGTTACTGCGCTCACCAGCGGCATCTCTTCCTGGCTTTGCTGCGCCAACGCGCTTTTAATTTTTTCTACCGTCTCTTTAAGCTTCTTTTCTTCTTCACGAAGGCGTAAAAGTGCTGTATCCAAAGGTTGTGCTTGTAGTGTGCTTTTTTCTTTCTCTAAGGCAGTGAGCCGTGCCGAAATCGAGGCGCTCATGGCTTCACTGTGACGAATATTATTTTGTAAAATTTCTGCTTTTTTTAAAGCTTGCTGTTCATTGTAGAGGAGTTCATCAAATCCACTTTGCCATTCTAATAAAGCGTCTTCTGCTTCTTGGTAACGAAGCTGGCTGATACTTTCTGATTTTTTTGCGGCTTCATATTGGGGTAAATATTGTTTTTCAGCATCTAAAAGTTCGGCGAGTTTTTCTTTATCTTCGGCAAAAGCTTCTTGTAATTCAGATTCTTGAGAAGCCAGCCTAGCAAGATCTTCTTCCCATTGTTGCAACTTTTCTTTGTGAAACGCAATTTTTTGCTCAAGCTTTCCAAGCTCAGCGCCGAGCTGATAATAAGCTTGCTGATCGCGATGAAAATTTTCGGAAAATTCCACTTGCGATTCGCGGGAATTTTCAATAGACACTTGGAGTGATTGCAAGGCTGCATTTTCTTTTTCAATATCCGTTTGAGTGCGTAAGATGGCACTTGAGAAAGTTTTAAGCTGCTCTGATAAAGCGCGCCACTCTAAAGCCATCAATTCAGCGCGGGTATTGTCTTCTTCAATTTTAAGCGCTTGATATTCACGCGCTGCCGCCGCTTGGCGCTCAAGCTTTCCAAGTTGCGCGCCAATTTCTTCACTGAGATCGTGTACGCGTTCTAAATTTTCACGCGTTTGTTTTAAGCGGCTTTCAGTTTCCTTGCGCCGCTCTTTATATTTAGAGACCCCCGCCGCTTCTTCCAGATACACCCGCAAATCATCAGGCTTGGCTTCAATGAAGCGTGAAATCATGCCTTGCTCAATCACAGAATAACTGCGTGAACCCAAACCCGTGCCTAAGAAAATATCGATAATATCTTTACGACGGCATTTGGTGTTATTGAGGAAATAATCGGAACTGCCATCGCGATACGCCATGCGTTTAACGCCGATTTCGGCGTAGCTGGCATATTCCCCGCCAATGGTGCCATCGGCATTATCAAAGGTCAGTGTGACAGAGGCTTGATCAAGCGCTTTGCGCCCTGTGGATCCATTGAAAATCACGTCCGCCATCGACTCCCCGCGCAGTGCTTTGGCAGACGCTTCTCCCATGACCCAACGGATGGCATCGATCACATTGGATTTGCCGCAGCCATTAGGCCCGACGATAGCGACCAAGTCCTTGTCAAAAGGAATGGTCGTGGGATCGACAAACGATTTAAACCCAGCCAGTTTGATATTTTTTAAACGCATGTTTTCCGCTCACACAAAGGGCAAAATTGTAGCATATTTGGCTTAAAAAAGCCCTATAAAAAAGGGGCGAATGCCCCTTTTTTGAAAAATAAAAGCCTAAGGATTGACTTTAATCAGTTCTACTTTAAAGACCAAGACGCTGTTGGGAGGAATCACGCCGGGGATTCCTTTGTCACCATACGCTAAATTGGCAGGAATATAGAGCATCCATGTAGAACCTTCAGGCATCAGTTGCAGTGCTTCTGTCCAGCCTTTAATCACTTGATTCACGCCAAAAGTAATGGACTGCCCGCGTTTGTAAGAGCTGTCAAATACCGTGCCATTAATCAGCGCGCCTTCGTAATTCACTTCGACTTTATCGCTCGCTTTGGGCAATGCGCCATCGCCTTCAGTCATAATTTTATATTGTAGGCCATCTTTTAACACTACCACGCCTTTTTCTTTGGCATTGCTGGCTAAAAAGGCTTGACCCTCTTTTAAGTAATTTTCCGCATCATTTTTTTGTGCGTCGGCTTGTTTGTTCATCACTTTTTCCTCATATTGGCTTAATAATGTTTGGCGCTGTGCATCGGTTAAAGCGGGTGTTTTACCTGCCAGGCCATCTTCTAAGCCTTGTAAGAGCGCGCTCGGATTAATGGCTACGCCTTGCGAGTTAAAATTTTGTCCCAAATTTACGCCAATGGCATAACTTAATTTATCAGAATCGTTTTTGAGTGTGGCTGCAGTTGACATAAATGCGCTTCCTATTAATAAAAATGTTAAAAGTAATTTTTTCATCGTAAATTCCCCTATTTAATCGTGAAGATGTTTAGACAGATAAATGCTTTGTCCAATGACAAACAAAACCGTTATCCCAATAATACCAAACACTTTAAAATCCACCCAGTCTTCGAGCGACAAATAATAAATCGCCACAGTATTTAATACTGCCAGGCCTATAAAATAAAAACCCCAAGCAAGATTCAATACGCGAAATACAGAGGCAGGCAGCGCTATTTTATCCGATAACAGCCTTTCAATCAAATTTTTCTTGCCTATCCATTGGGTACCTAACAGTGCAAGCCCAAAAAGCGCATTGATGACAGTGACTTTCCATTGTAAAAAATGCGGATCATGAAAAACAATGGTGGCACCGCCAAAAATAAAGAGCAGAAAAAAGGTCACGACTTGCATCATGTCCCATTTTTTATGGCGATAATAATAGAGCAGCATTTGAATGAGACAGACAAGAATGGCCGCAAACGTTGCCCAATAAATGCCTTCTAGTTTATAGACAATGAAGAAAATGAGAACGGGAATAATGTCGTAGAATAATTGCATTGGAGTATTATATACGCTCTTAGTTAAAAATGCGAAAAAACTCTTGTTGGCGTCACCCCCGCGCAGGCGGGGGTCCATGGGCCCCTGGATCCCAGCTTCCGCTGGGATGACGAGGTTGTCACGCTTCACGTACATGCCCAATACGGTTGATCACAAGCTGCCACACGATCGAACCATTATCGGTATACGTAATAGTCCCATGATCCGCGGTAAAAAAACCCTCAGCATTGATAAAAAAGAGCGTCCGCTGATTAAATTTCTTCACGCTTAATTTGTCATCCTTCACGCCTTGACTCAAGCGCAAAATAGGGTTTTGTCTTTTTTCCACTGCGCTGTCGCTGTAAAACACCATCCAAGGATCGTTCCAATGTTGACTACATTGGATTTTATCTTGGGTGGGACACACCATAACGCTCTTAGCGCTGGCAACTGCCATACGTTCCGCAAATAAAATCACGCCACTGATTTCTCGCTGTGCCTGCCGCGCTTCAAAAGTCGCAATGATATGATTCATCGCAGGCAGACCCATACCGAGGATAAGTACCAAAATCGTGAGTGCAATCAGCAGCTCCAGTAAAGAGAATCCTTTTTTTTGACGATGCCTTAGGATATAATACCTCTTATGATAAAAATGATGATGGCGCAAATCAATGTCACCGTGGGAGACATTGAAAACAATGCAAAAAAAATTGGGGCAATCATTACCAAAGCCCAGGCAGATGCTATCGACCTCTTGATTTTTCCTGAGCTTGC
>JBILMY010000047.1:0-7441 GCA_044375265.1 Gammaproteobacteria bacterium
ACAGCATTTCTGCGCTTCACGAAACCTCGCAAAAAACGGATGAAACCTTGCCGCTGATTTTGACGGAGTTTTTGGGGTTGAGTGCGCCCGAACCTGTTTCAGAAATTACTGACGTAGTCGTCACCCCCGCGCAGGCGGAGGGCCATCAAGCTTCGCAAGATTTTTCAAAAATGGAATCGTATCAATCGAATGCCCAAATATTAACCTCACAAATACTGGAAAGCCCTATGGATTCCCGCCTGCGCGGGAATGACGACACACAAGGAGATATCGAGAAACTCTCCACCGAACTTGAAAATTCTATCAAAGACAATTTCATGAAACGCTGGGATCTTGCTAAAGCCTTGAGCAATGCTGATGAAGCGCAGATGGCATTGACGATCTTTCAATCTTTACACAGGTTTATCATGGAAAGAAAGTTATATGAATGGGAACCCTCTCTCATCTTGTCTTTTTGGCAAGATTTAAAAAACGTGTATTTGGCTGTTGAACATTTTTTATCAGAATCTGATAAAGATGAGATACGTTCAAGCTGGAAAAACTTATTTCATTTGATAAGTGAAAGCAACCCCCATCGCGCCCTGCAAATCGGCCGATGGTTATTTTAACCTTATGTGGAGTCTCTTATTATGAGTCGTAGTTTTCAAAGTGAAATCCCCAAATCGCGGATCAATATTACCTTAGATGTGGCAACAGGTGGGTCGGTGCAAAAAAAAGAATTGCCTTTAAAAATGCTTATCATGGCGGATGTCAGTGGCGGGAAAACCACAGGGTCTGTGGAAAAACGTGAACGCATCCGCATTGATAAAACTAATTTTGATGGCGTCTTGCAAGATTTAAATCCCGAACTTAACCTAGAGGTCGATAATAAAATCACGAAAGATGCAGGTACAGTCAATGTGCATCTATCCTTTGAAAAACTCAAAGATTTCCACCCTGAATTCATTGCCAAGCAAGTACCTGCCTTAAACCGCTTGCTCGCCATGCGTAATCTCTTAAAAGATTTACGATCCAATTTGGTGGATAACAAAGCTTTTCAAAAAGAATTGCAGCACCTATTGCGAGATGAAAAAAATATCGCTGCATTACAAGAAACCATTAATCCGCTTATTGAAAACAACTAAGGAGCACCCTATGTCTACCACCCTCTATGAAAAAATTTGTACCTTAAATGAAGTCAGCCCTGTCTCGCATCCGATTGTACTCAGCCATTTTAGCGAAGCCGATAAATTTATCGAAATGGAAAAATCGGTACGGCTTACGGCTGCCATGAATGTGCTAATGGAAATGATGCTGTCGGACGTAAAGGTCAATACGATTGATAAACATCTCATTGATGGTTACATTGCAAAAATCGATGAAGTACTGGGACTTCAGATCGATGAAATTTTACACCATCCTAATTTCCAAGCCTTAGAAAGTACCTGGCGCAGTATCAAATATTTGGTCGATCGCACCGATTTTAAATCCAATATTCAGCTCGATGTCATCGATGTGCCCAAAGAAACACTACAAGAAGATTTTGCCGATGTCTCTGATGTGACGCAAAGCGGTCTTTACAAACACGTGTATGTGCAAGAATATGATACGCCTGGTGGTGAGCCTTATTCCACCATTGTGTCCAATTATGAATTTGACAGTGGCGCGCAAGATATCATGTTACTGCGTGATATTTCTAAAGTCGCTGCTGCAGGACACCTGCCTTTTTTAGGCAGCATAGGCGCAAAATTTTTTCTGAAAGACAATTTAGATGAAGTCATGCGTATTGAAGATATGGAAAATTATATGGATCGCACGGAATTCATTCGCTGGAATGGCTTTCGCGATTCTGAAGATTCACGCTATGTGGGACTCACCTTTCCACGATTTTTAGTGCGTCTGCCCTATGGTAATGATAACCCTATCAAAGCCTTTGGTTACCGCGAAACGGTAAACAGTCAAAAGAGTGATAAATTTTTATGGGGGAATGCAGCCTTTGCGCTCGCGGCCAATTTGAGTCATTCTTTTAAACACAATGGCTGGCTTGTGAATATTCGCGGTCCACAATCAGGAGGGAAAGTGGAAAACTTGTTACTGCATCAATATGATTCAGGGCGCGGACTTTTAACGAAAATCCCTTCGGAATCCCTCATCTCTGAAACACGGGAGCTCGCGTTTGCGAACTTAGGCTTCATTCCTTTAAGTTATTACAAAAACAGTGACTATGCCTGCTTTTTCTCTGCCAATTCTACGCAGCGTCCGCGCCTTTATGAAAATAAAGATGCCACGGCCAATTCACGCATCAATGCACGATTGCCTTATATTTTTCTCGCCTCGCGCATCGGTCATTATTTAAAAGTCTTGCAGCGCGAAAATATCGGCGCAGTCAAAGATAAAAACGTGCTCGCGCGTGAGCTGAATGAATGGCTGCAAAATTTAGTCACGGAAATGGATGGCAGCGATCCGGAAGTTGTTGCGCGTTATCCTTTGCGTGAGGGCTCGATTAAAGTAGAACCCATTGAAGGCAACATTGGATACTATCGCGTCAGTTTATTTATCAAACCCCATTTTCAAGTGGAAGGGGTGGATGTACGGCTTTCTCTGGTTGGCAAAATGCCTGCCGGCCTTGAGGAATAAATGCATTGACGGAACATACAAATGGGTGTTGTTGTATAAATAATTACGATAAATCCGCCCCCTTAATAAGGGGGCTGTCAACGTAGTTGACTGGGGGATTTATATTATGTGTTCTTAAAATCCCCCCATCGGCTACGCCGATTTATCCCCCCTTATTAAGGGGGGTGATTTACATAGCAACACTACTAATAATTTTATTTAAAATGAGGTCCCTATGTTAAGAAAAGCGTTTTTAACTTTTACTGATAAAAGTAACAATGTCATCAAAAGAACTTATGCCCAGCAATGGAAAAAACCTTTTGACAGCGTTGATAACAATGCCTATGAAGTCATTGAATATAATGATTTTTTCAATGTGAAATCAGAAGCCACCAATCAACTGCATATCGCGCCCGCCAATCACAATGGCCTAGAAATGACCCTTGCAGTGGATAACAGTGCGATGGTCCTTCTCAGTGATATGCTCGATCCGGCCAAACGCCAAATCGCGGGCTTGACGATTCAATTTTACAGCTCAGGTGTTGCGAACAGTTCTGACCCATCGAAACCTGCAAATATGGATTTTGCAGTCACCTATAAACAGCCGCAGCTGCAAGAATTTCGCATGCAATACAGCGGAATGAATGACAATACGCAATCTGAAAAAAATACTGTGAAGATCACCGTATTGGCACCCTCGGTGCAATATAAATGGACCAATGGAAACATTGAAGCCAATTATGGGAATGCGTAATCTACTCCGTCACCCCCGCGCAGGCGGGGGTCTATTGGGCCCATGGATTCCCGCCTTCGCGGGAATGACGATGTAAACAATTAAACCTATGCTCACCCTCCTCGATCAACTATCAGATGAATTTTTTTTAAAAGATCCAGCGCTGCAATTATCGCTGAGTATTCAAGCGCATTTGCATCGGCTTTTTAATACGCGTAAAGGCAGCTTAGCGCATTTACCCGATTATGGCATTCCTGATTTAACAGGCGTCTTTGATGAAATGCCGCGATCGCTACATATTTTCATGAATGAAATTAAACGGGCTATCTTGCGCTATGAACCCCGCTTAGAGGCAATAACGTTAATAGAAAATAGGGGTGAAAATCGTTATCACGCCGTCTTAGAAATCCTGATCACCGCAGTCATTAAAAATAATGCGTTTCACTATCAAGCCTTTTTTATGGGCGAAGGCAGTGAAGTGAAGGTGGCTTAATTGTCTGAACTGTGATTATTCCCTCACTTCGTCATTCCCGCGCACGCGGGAATCCATAGCGCTTCTCAGAATATTGAAATTGTCTACGCACTGCGTATACAGTTGAGAAAGAAAGTTAGTCTATAGATTATGCTACAATAGCCCCGTTCTATATAGAAAAAAAGTATTTTCTATTGGTATTTTTTTAAAAGAAACAGATGACTTCTACAATGACCGCTCACCACAAATGGCTCATTTTTACAGTGACCGTGGCTTTCTTTATTGAAAATCTCGATACCAGTATTTTAAACACTGCCATTCCCATGCTGGCGCACTCCTTAAATACTTCCCCACTTTCTGTCAAAGGCGCACTCACGGCGTATCTTATTTTACTGGCGATTGTCACGCCGCTGTCAGGCTGGCTCGCCAATCGCATCGGCGATGGTCGCTTATTTCAACTCGGATTTTTTATTTTTACGGTAAGTTCTTTTTGCGCTGGATTTGTCTCTCATTTAAGTTTGCTCATTTTTTTCAGAAGTATCGAAGGGATTGGCGGCGCCTTTATGGTGCCCGTAGCGCGCGGGGTATTGATGCGGCATATCCCTACAGAGCATCGGCTTGAAGCAGTCAATCGTATGACGGTTGTGGCACTGATTGCGCCTTTATTGGGGCCTGTCGTAGGCGGCGCCATCGTGTCTTATTTATCGTGGCGATGGATCTTTTGGATACATTTACCTTTTGGCCTCTTAGGCATTTGGCTTGTAAAAAAATATGTGCCTAATTATGTCGAGGCAGAAAAACAAAGCCTTGATTTTGTGGGCTATCTTTTGATTGCGCTCTTTATTGCCGCTATTTGTTATATTGCTAATAGCATTGAATTTTCTTCGCATTTTGTAGTAAACATTATATTAGCCATCATCGCCGCCTTAAGTTTATTTTTGTTTTTACATTATCGCAAATTCTTATCTGTGCGGCATCCTTTTATTCCCTCAAGCTTGTTTGAACAAAATGCGTATCGCAATATTGTGATTGCACGATTTTTTATCAGCCTTGTCACCACTGCCCCCGCATTTTTATTACCCATCATCTTTCAATTACATTATCATATGAATGCTTTTCATTCAGGATTGTTATTATTACCTTTGGCGATGGGCGCACTATCGGCAAAACTCTTTGTCAACCGACTTTATAAAAAATATGGCTTTAAAAAAGTATTGTACTATAATTCTTTAGCCTTGGCTTTTTGTATTTTTATGTTAGGACTAAGTCTAGACATGGCCCTCCCTGTTTTCTTGGTTATTGCTTATCTCTGGGGAACGCTGGCTTCTATCGAATATACGGGCGTCAATGTCTGGGTATTTAAAGATTTACCACCGCATTTATTTTCTATCGGTAACAGTTTGTATAATACCATTCAGCAACTGGGGTTTTCTTTTGGGGTGGTGGTAAGCGCCTTATTGCTTATGGCATTTTCCGGCAGTACAACACCTGATTTCTCAGTACACTATCGTATATTCTTTGCCACTTTTTTCTGTCTCGGACTTATCATGCTCGCGCCTGTTTTTTTTATACGACGCGTTAAAGAATAAGTTCATCCACATTTTCCCTTGACTTTATCCTTTCTTTTTGCCAGAATACTCGCACAATTTTAACTATAAAATATAATTTATAATAACTGGAGCCTTTATGTCTCATAAACCTGCTTTCCTCTGCCAACAAGAGGGATGTCACCATCCTATTTTACCCAACACGCCTTTTTGCTCAGCCCATCAATTTCGCTCTCAAACACCCCCGCAGCATTGGCAGCCAGCTTCTTTTTCTTTAAATGATGATGCAGATGATGAATTAAGTGATTTATTGGAAAATACGCATTTTTCACCAGTAGGCTATGCTAGCAGACCTACTACTCATTTTGGTAATATGCTCGATTCAACGTTAGGCAATAGAAATCAGAAAAATATAAATTTAAAACAAAAGCGGTCGACGTCTCCTATTGCAGCGTTCCAGCCGCCTAAACTTCACTTGTCACCTAAAAGAGAGAATGTTTTACATCCCCCTTTAATTTTAGCTAAAAAATTATGCCCCGCTGTTTTGTTTACAGAGAGCGATGAGGAACAAGAGATGTCCTAGTGGAGAATCTTTTATTGTATGTTACAATTCAAAAAAGTGTGGGCGATCAAGAAGGCACTTACACAAGACAATTAATATTTTATTGTGAGGCCCCTTATGAATACCACTCGCCCTGTTTTATCTGACAAACGCATTTTTTTTATTATCTGTTCTTTATTAAGTGTCTCTCCTGTGCTGGGAATGGCCATCGATTTAGTCGCGCCTTCTCTGCCCGCTATCTCACTCCACTTACAAGTATCATCCGGCCTTGTCAAACAAGTCATTACTTTATATATGCTCGGTTATGCGCTTGGCAATTTTTTCACCGGGTTTTTAGCCGACGCCTTTGGTCGGCATAAATTCTTAGTACTGGGGCTGGGTGGATTTGTAGTAGCCAGTCTATTACCCGTATTTTTTCCTAATATAACTATATTGCTCACTGCCAGAACCTTACAAGGCTTAATGATGGGTGCAGTGGCAGTAAGCTTGCGCGCCATTTATTCTGATATTTTACCGCCGGAAAAAATGGTGCGGATGGGCACTTTAATTGGCACGATGTTTGGGCTGGGGCCTGTGATAGGCCCCGTCATTGGCGGCTATCTGCAATTTTATTTTAGCTGGCAATCTTGTTTTATCTTTTTTGCCGCCCTTGTTACTATTGAACTTCTCATTATCGCTTTTGTCGTGCCTGAAACGCATCATCATCGGCATCCACTTCATCTTACTACCCTTTCAAAAAATATGACGGAAGTTTTGCGACACAAAAAATTCATGGGGATCGTTCTTTTGATGGGATGTGTCTATTCTTTGCTGATTTCATTTCATACGCTCGCGCCTTTTTTAATTGAAAACCAGTTAGGGTATTCTTCTGTTTTTTTTGGACGTTTGGCTTTATGGTTAGGACTTGCCTTTTTGGCAGGTACTTTTATGATACGCGCTCTATTAAAAAAACAGTCGGTTGAAAAATTGATGGCTATTATTCTTCATTTATTTTTAGGTGTGGCATTTTTGGGTTTGCTCTTTAGTTTTTTTGCCCGAGAAAATTTATGGCTTCTTGGCATTGTCAGCGCCGTGATGTTTTCTTGCTGCGGCATGATCTTTCCTATGTCGATGGGTAAAGGCATGGTTTATTTTCGCCATATCGCCGGCACCGCCGCTGCGCTTATGTATCTCATCAATATTTTTATCACAGTCATCACCGCTTTTTTAATGGGCTTTATTCACAGCCACAGTGTTATTCCCATCATGGCCGTGTATTGTGTATTACTGCTGATTTGCGTCACTATCTATTGGGGATTGATTCGAAATAAAGTCTGATAAATTTCTACAGACGCATGCAATGCGTCTCATGAAAAATGTGGATTTTTTTATTGGTACCCCTCACCCCGCCCTTCGGGCAGACCTCTCCCGCAAGGGGAGAGGTGAGAAAATAATACAATTACTTCTGCTTCACTGAAACCAAATCTGCGGCGTTTTTAGTATAGGCTTGATAGATTGCTTGGCTGATAATATCCTGCACTTTTTGTTTGGCT
>JBILMY010000048.1:0-7427 GCA_044375265.1 Gammaproteobacteria bacterium
TCCGGTGCATTGATAATAGGCGTAAAAGCCGTACCGCCAATGCCACCGAGGCTTGAAATCGAAAAGCAGCCGCCTTGCATATCCATAGGCGTTAGGCCCTTTTCACGGGCTCTTTTGCTCACTTCGGTTAATTCTTTGGCAAGTTCCATGATGCCTTTTCGATCGACATCACGAATCACAGGCACCACAAGACCATTCGGTGTATCAACGGCAACGCCGATATGGTAATACTGTTTCAAGACCAAATTCTCGCCAGTACTGTCGAGGGATGCATTAAACTGTGGATATTTTTTGAGCGCCGTCACTACGGCTTTCATCACAAACACAATCGGCGTTAATTTAAAACCTTGTTTTTCAGCCGCCACTTTTTGCGTTTCACGCACGGCTTCCATCGAAGTAATGTCCGCTTCATCAAATTGCGTGATATGGGGAATGCCCACCCAATTGCGGTGTAAATTAGCACCCGATAATTTTTTGATTTTAGATAAAGGGGATATTTGCACTGCGCCAAATTTGGTAAAGTCCACCACTGGCATTTCAGGAAATGCAAAACCTGCGCTACTACCACCACTTTGTAAACGCGATTTTACAAACGCTTGTAAGTCTTCTTTGGTGATGCGCCCTTTTTCGCCACTGCCCGTTACTTTGCTTAAATCTGCGCCAAATTCACGCGCGAGTCTACGTACTGCGGGACCTGCATAAAGGCTATCGACAAAGCCCGTAGCAGATTGAGACACGGCAGGCGCTGCGGAGGGTTTCACCTCTCCCTTTGCGAGAAAAAATTCTTGCGATGATTTGGGCTGCATCACCTCTCCCCTTGAGGGAGAGGTCGGCGACGTAGTCGACGGGTGAGGGGTACTTACTTCCCCTTCACTAGCCATCTCCACAAAACCTAGCAACGCTCCTTCGGTAATTTTATCACCGACTTTCACAGAAAAACTTAAGAGTTTCCCTTCCATTGTTGAGGGAATATCCATAGACGCTTTATCAGATTCCACCGTCATGAGGGCGTCGTCTTTTTTAATCATATCGCCAACTTTCGCCAGGATCTCAATCACATCGACTTTTCCGCCCATATCTGGTGCTAACATTTCTTTTTTCATAGGGTAACCTCTTGAGTTAAACGGTTAATAGCTTTAATGAAATAATGAAAGCTTATAGATTTATTTTCTTCAATATTAATTTTTTCAGCAATTCTTGAAACTTCAATCCCACTTTTTTGGTAAGCTCCTTTTGTTTCTCTCGTCAATAAAGTAGAAGGCTTTGATATTTCATCTGTATGTCTATATTTTTCTTGACTATTATTAATATTAGGTAAATTAAAAAACTCTTTTAAGGTATTAATGTCACCTAAAAACCAAGATTCTATTTCATTACAAGCAATTCTTATTTCAACAGCAGCTAAAGGTGCTACTGCTTTTATCTTTAAGGCTAATAGTTTTTTTTCTTCTTCACAATTTCCTGTATCTTGATCAAACAAGATAATATGCCTTTTTAAACCATACTGCTTATCCAAGTTTTTAATAAAAGATGGACTTTGATTAATAACATTCGATTTATTGCCAAGAGAAAAAACTTCAGCCATCCACGCAGGGAATAAGCGTTTGCATAAAGGCTCTATAAATCTTTTTTCTGTTTCACCCTCGACATAAAAATATAAATATTTTTGAAGATTTTCCGTCATTTTCTATCTCTTGTTAAAAGAGAGGATCCCCATAAAGAACCTAATGACTGCCCCTCATTCAGTAAGTTTTTAACCACTTCATCAGAAGCCGGAGAGAATACTTGTGAAAAACCATTTTCTTGTTTCTTTAAAATCAATACCTCTTCTGGTTCCAATTCATTGATGAATGTTGGAAAATGCGTAGATAAAATAACTTGATTTTGAAAGGCATAGCTGCGGAAAAGCGCCATAATGGAATTTAGTAACTCTGGATAAAAATCTTTTTCGGGCTCTTCGATACACAAGAATGAATAACCATAACCCATTGGCATATATATTAAAGTAAGATACATCAGTAACTTTAAAGTACCATCCGACATTCTGTCATAAGAAATAGGGGACGTTACCCCTTTATTTTTAAACTCAATAAAAATAACGTTTTTAATAAGTTGTACAGTTATATCTTCAATACTAGGAATATAAGAAATCAAGTTTGATATTATTTTTTTAAATGTTTCTGGATTTTTTTCTTTGTATTCATACAAAAAACTCGCCAAGCTTTCTTCATTAAAAACACGTTGATTTTTTATATCTACCTGTTTTTTAAGTCCTCGAAATTTACTTACATCGAAATCAAAAAAAATCATACTAAATAGACACGATAAACTAAAAGGAAGCATAACTCCTGGCTCTATTTTAAAATTAACTCTTTCTCCATTTTCCATATATTCTTCATGCTTTTCTAAAACTCCTTCAGAAGTTTTATTTAAAATTAATTTATATACATGCTCATGCTGTCGAATATCAGAAGTACCATCAATTAAACCACGTTTTATTATTCCCACCGCAGTTAAAGTAATTTCTATTCCTTCATGAGTATCTTTTGTTCTAATTTGATCAAAGCCACCAAATTCATTACAAACTTTTTCAATATCAAATTCTTGAGCGAGTTTCAAAAATTTCAGCACCTGAAAAAACGTACTCTTTCCCGAGCCATTTTCGCCGATGAGTACGGTTAAAGGCGAAGAAAAATCGAACTCAACATCTTTAAAGACGCTAAAGTTTTTGACGGAGAGTTTAGTAAGACGCATTATTTACGCCTCACCTTTTTTGGGCCCACTGGATCCCAGCTTTCGCTGGGATGACGAAGGGATATACTTTTTTAAAGCTTCCACGGCTTTGGTTTTCGGCAAGGTGCCTTCATCGACCAAGGCTTTAATCGCGGCGTAAGCAATATGATTTGCATCCACTTCAAAATAATCACGCAGCGCTTCGCGCGTATCACTTAATCCAAAACCATCGGTGCCTAAACTCACCAAGCGTTTGCCGGGCAAAAATTCTTGAATTTGCGCGCCGTAGATTTTCATATAATCAGTCGCCACCACAATGGGCCCCGTGGTAGGCATTAAACAGCTTTCAACATAAGAAAGTTTAGCCTTTTTATCGGGCGAAAATAAATTATCTTGTTGAACACTCAATGCTTCACGACGAAGTTCGGTAAAGCTCGGCGCAGACCAAACATCAGCGCTCACGCCAAAATCTGTTTTCAACAATTCCGCAGCTTTAATGACTTCACATAAAATGGCGCCACTGCCAATGAGTTGTAATTGCGATTTTTTATCAAAAGAAAAACGATAGAGGCCTTTGACAATTCCTTCTGCAGCACCCTCAGGCATAGGCGGATGCAAGTATTTTTCATTACCCATGGTAATATAAAAAAATACGGATTCTTTTTTCTCGAGCATGCGATAGAGCCCTTCACGCATAAGCACCGCAATTTCATAATAAAACGCAGGATCGTAACTGATGCAATTGGGAATAATTGAGGATAAAATCAGGCTGTGGCCATCCATGTGTTGCAGGCCTTCGCCCGCAAGTGTCGTGCGACCGGAAAGACTGCCCAGTAAAAATCCGCGCGTCATGGCATCCCCAGCCGCCCACGCTAAATCGCCGATGCGTTGAAAGCCAAACATAGAGTAATATAAAAACAGTGGCACCATATCGTAATTATTCATGCTATAGGAAGTACCTGCGGCAATAAAAGAAGACATGCCACCGGCTTCCGTAATCCCTTCATTTAAAATCTGCCCTTTTTTCTCTTCTTTGTAATAGACAAGCTGACCGCTATCCACGGGATCGTAAAGCTGGCCTTTCACTGAATAGACACCAAGCTTGGAAAATAAGCCTTCCATGCCGAGCGTGCGGCATTCATCGGGGACAATGGGGACAAGCCTTGGCGCGATGGTTTTATCACGCAGTAAGCTCGAGAGCACACGTATATAAGCCATGTTGGTTGATAATTCGCGATCAATACTGCCGAGTAAATGCGGTCCAAAAATATCGCTATCCAGCGCAGGAATCGTAAAGGCAGTATCGCTTTCCATGCGGCGTGCCGGTAAAAAGCCCGAAAGCTTTTCGCGGCATTCACGCATATAATTAACTTCTGCACTGTTTTTACCTGGATGATAAAAAGGTACTTCTGAAATTTTATTATCGGGAATGGGAATGCTTAAACGATCGCGATAATCTTTTAATTGATCGTCCGTCATTTTTTTAATGTTATGCGCATTGTTAGAATGTTGAATCCCTTCTAAGAAAAAGCCTTTGACGGTCATGGCTAAAATCACCGTGGGTTTGCCATTGTTTATTTTTACAGCGCGATCAAATGCAGCATTCACTTTCACGGGATCGTGGCCGCCACGGCGAAGATCCGTTAAATCAACATCGGGAATAGTTTCAGCCCATGTGGCAAGCTCAGGAAATTTATTGAAAAGATGGTTACGTAAATAGCTCACATCATTGGCGCTGAAATTTTGAAATTCACCATCGACGGTTTCATTGAGCGCTTTGACAAGAAGACCTTCCGTATCTTTCTCAAAAAGTTTATCCCATTGTGAAGCCCAGAGCACTTTAATCACGTTCCATCCTGCACCTTCAAAAGTGCCGGCGAGTAAATTGACAATATTATCATTACCCACCACAGGACCATCGAGTTTTTGTAAATTGCAGTTCACGACAAAAACTAAATTATCTAATTTTTCACGCGCCGCAATGGTGAGTGCGCCGGTTGATTCAGGCTCATCCATTTCACCATCACCACAATACACAAATACTTTGCGCCCTTCAGTATCTTGAAGTCCGCGGTTATGTAAATATTTTAAAAAGCGGGCTTGATAAATGCCTTGCAGTGGCCCAAGCCCCATGGACACCGTGGGAAATTGCCAATAGTCCTGCATCAAATAAGGATGCGGATAAGACGATAATCCCTTGCCGCCAATTTCACGTCGAAAATGATCGAGCTGCGCTTCACTCAGCCGTCCTTCTAAAAACGATCGCGCATACATCCCCGGAGAAGCGTGTCCTTGATAGAAAATTAAATCGCCGCCGTTTTTAAATCCTTGTCCGCGAAAATAATGATTAAAAGCCACTTCATACAAAACATTGGAAGAAGCATAGGTGGCTAAATGTCCGCCAAGAGAACTGTCTAGTCGATTGGCTTTGACGACCATTGCTGCCGCGTTCCAGCGCAAAATATAACGAATGCGCTGCTCTATTTCTAAATCGCCAGGATACTGAGGCTCTTCTTCTACTGCGATAGTATTGACAGCGTTGGGATCAAACCCGCGACTGATTAAAAAGCCTTTATCTTGAAAGCGACTGGCTAAAGTTTTAAGTAAAAATGCCGCACGCGGATTACCTTCTTCTCGAATGACGCTGTCCAGTGCAGAAAGCCATTCGACCGTCTCACTGGGATTAATATCAACTAAAGCACTTTCTTTCATTTAGATAATATTTCCTAAGGTAAAAATTGCAATGATGATAAGCCACACAATAAAAGAGCGCTCCACCATTTTGAGAGATTGTAATAATACTTTACGATCGATATCGGTATGCGGATGAATTTCCATAGCGCCACGCCCCACGGCTTCTAAAAAGTGATGATTCTTTTTGGGTTCATCAAAAAAATAATACATCCATGCCGCAACCCCTTCGACAAAATCAGCAACCAATAAAAATCCAAGTCCCACAAGACGCACAGGAATCCAATCCACCAAATCACGAATGCGTCTAGCGGATTTTACTAAGCGATGAAAAGTGCCCGCTTCTTCTTGCGCCCAACGGGTAAGTTCTACGATGAGACGATAAAGTAAGGCTCCTGCAATCCCAAAGATCATATACCAAAAAATGACGCCCAGAACATGTCGATTGGCATTGCTGAGTAATTCTGATAACAAGCTTGAAGAAGGCCGTCCCGCTTTTATGCCTGATTCTACTTCATCATGCAAACTAATGGCCCATAAACTATACCAGACTATCCATAGGCTTATAATAAATTTGAGAATAATACCCCATCCTTGTGATAAATAAAATTCTAGAAAAAATAATACCGCACCCAAGGGTATATAAATAAGTAACGCAATAATAGAAGGTTCTTTTAACCACTTGAAAAGATGGTAGAAAATTTTCGCGTACCCTTTTAAAAAACGATAGCGATGTTCTACGCGTCCTAAGGGGATATAGCGAATGGTCGCAAGGCAAATGAGAATAACAAGCAATTTCATGGACAGGCTCTCCTAGAGTCTTGCATATTTTACCTTGAAATAGTAGGGATTGGCAAGGTGAAAATGGAGTTGACTGGGGGATTTATTTAAAGTGCTGCTTTATAAATCTCCCCTGTCGGCTGCGCCGACTTCCCCTCTTATTAAGAGGGGTGATATTCATATCTACAATGTGACTAAACTCGTCCCTTCCACCGCAGAACACACATACACAGCAGGCGTTAATTTCATTTTTTCTTGATACTGTGCAGCAACAGTGGAGACAAAATTCTCGATACCTTCTTCTTTGACCAAAGCCACCGCGCAGCCACCAAAACCTGCCCCTGTCATTCGTGCCCCGAAACACGCTTTATGGGCCTTTGCAATATGAACAATCACATCGAGTGCCTCATTGGTGACCTCAAAATCTTTGGCTAAACTTTCATGGCTTTGATTCATGAGTTGCCCGAGTAATACGGGATCATTATTTTGCATGGCTTCAGCCGCTTCTAGCGTACGCGCATTTTCAGTGATCACATGTCTTGCGCGTCGGTAATGCGCAGTGGATAAAGAAGCTTTCTGGGCCTCTAATGCTTCAATATTCATATCACGCAGCATAGACACTTCACCGATAACCGCCACAGTTTCGCATTGCTGGCGCCGTTCATTATAAAGAGATTCTACGAGTCCTCTGCGCGTACTGGTATCTAAAATCACAACCTTCACTCCCTCAGGCAGTGGATAGGCTTTAGTTTCCAAGGTACGGCAATCAATGAGAAGCGCACTTCCTTTCACGCCATTGGCACAAATCAATTGATCCATGATACCGCAATTGACGCCAACCCATTTATTTTCAGCGCGTTGGCATAAGAGCGCCATGGTTTTGGGTTCCCATGTAATCTCGTTAATTTCACACAATACCCTTGCAATCGCCAGTTCAAAGGCTGCTGAAGAAGAGAGCCCTGCCCCAATAGGAATATCGCTTTCAATGACAGCATCGAATCCTTTGAGAGGACCTCTGGCATATTGCTCTAACATAAACACTACGCCCTTAATATATTCCAGCCAATTTTTATCCTGCGTTTTCACCAGATCTCGCATGACAATAACACTGGGCTTTTCATCAATGGATCGGGAAATATAAATTTGGTTATCTTCTCTGGGAGAAGCGATGAATGATAAATAGCGATCGATGGCCATATGGAATACAAAGCCCTCATTATAAT
>JBILMY010000049.1:0-7327 GCA_044375265.1 Gammaproteobacteria bacterium
TGATTGATAATAAGCGCTCCAGGCAAGTTCCATCGCAAAGAAAATCACAAGTAAAGTGCCGATACCTTTATGGGTCGAGAGTTTTTTAAAGCCTGTAATAATATCAAAAAATCCGAGCATCACAGGACGAGAGCGAAGTTTCAAGCTTTCATGAAAGCCAAAGCCCACGATAATAAAAGTCAGTACACTCAGTATTGCCGAAGCATAATAAGGCGTAGTCACCGTAAACCAGGAAATGAAATGACTGTCAGATAAATAGCCGCCTGCCAGCGGGCCTAAAATTAAAGGCAGCGTCATCATGAGCGCAATTAAACTGAAATAATAGGATTTCTCTTTACCGTCGCATAAGTCTGCAACTGCGGCTTGGGCAACAGGCTGGCTGCTGCTGCCAATACCGCCCAGTAATCGACCTACAAAAATTAGCACGATACTTTTTTGAAGAATACCGATGATAGGTAAAATAAAGCCAACCGTGATAAAACCCAAGCAAATCAATAAGGTTTTTTTACGTCCGTATTTATCCGAAAAAGATCCCACAAAAGGGGAAATAAATAAAGCCACAAAAGTAGAACCTGCAATGGCGCAGCCCATTAAAATATTTCGGGTACTTTGTGCAACATCGGCGCCTAAAATGCCATAACTCGGCTGGTAAAATAATTGTAATAAGACAGGAATGACGAGAAAATAACTAAATGAATCTAAAAAAATTAACAGAAGCAAAGGACTTAATTTTTTGAACATCATTACACCTTTTTTATTCTGAAAAAGAAATCTTCAAGTTTTATTTGCCCCCTTAATAAGGGGGCTGGCGACGCAGTCGACTGGGGGATTTATGTTAAACACTGCCTAACAAATACCCCCATTGGCTTCGCCAATTGTCCCCCCTTGTTAAGGGGGGAGATAGTAACTTACTCTCCTATTCTAAAAAAGAGAGAAGTGATATCATTCTTTACAATGATACCCAATGTTTTAATGGAAAGCAATGAACAGCCGACAAACTGCCACTGAACTTCTTTTTCGCATGAAAAAAGAGGGCCGCTATTTAGATGAACTCTTAAATGAGGTCATCGATGATCATGCCTTTATCCAATCGCTGTGTTATGGCGTGTGTCGTTATTATTTTGTGCTGGAATATCTTATCAAGACCTTACAGCAAAAACCCTTTCAAGGAAAATATGAAAAATTCCAATGGATTTTATTCGTCGGTCTGTATCAAATTTTTTATACGGATACCGTTGATTTTGCGATCGTCAATGAATGCGTGAATGCAGCGCCTGAAAAATGGATGCGTAGCGTTATCAATGCGATTTTGCGACGTGCGCTACGTGAAAAAGAAGTCCTGTGGGAAAGCGTGCCACAAACGCTACACGATAATCATCCGGTGTGGATACGTCAAAAAATGTTTAAACAATGGCCAACACAGGCGGCGCAAATCATTGCCGGAAATCTTGCTAAGCCGCCGATGACGCTTCGCGTGAATACACAAAAGATTTCGCGAGAAGATTACTTGCAAAAACTTGCAACTGCCTTAACCACCCCGTCTGCCTTCGGCAGCCACCCCTCCACAGAGGGGAATTTATGTAAGTATTCGCCTGTTGGAATTATATTACATGAAGCAATGCCCGTTTCAAAACTCCCTGGCTTTCTAGAGGGCGAAATTTTTATTCAAGATGAAGCTGCGCAATTGGCGCCATTTTTACTCGATCTCAAAGCGCATCAAAAAATCTTAGATGCCTGCGCAGCGCCCGGGGGTAAACTCACGCATTTATTGTGTCATGAGCCGACCCTCAAAGTACTGGCTTTAGAAGTGGATGAAAATCGCTGTCAAAAAATTCAAGAAAATTTGGAACGCTTACACTTAAAAGCAACCGTAAAAAATGTGGATGCTGCCCAGAAAGAAAAATGGTGGGATGGAAATTTTTTTGACAGAATTTTACTGGATGTCCCGTGTTCCGCATCAGGTGTAATTCGTCGGCATCCCGATATAAAACTTTTTCGGCAAGAAAAAGAATTGGCACTCCTTATCAAAACACAAAAAGCTTTATTGGCCGCAGCGTGGCAAACTTTAGCAGCGGGTGGGATATTGCTGTATGCGACCTGTTCTATTTTTAAAGAAGAGAATGAATTGCAAGTACACTCTTTTTTAAAAGCGCATCCCGATGCAGTCTTATTGCCGATCGAAGGCTTTGGCGGCATTGATACGGGATTTGGACAACAATATTTCCCGCCCCAAACCGATGGGTTTTTTTATGCGAGGCTTAGGAAGAATGCGTAGAGTTTTAACACCCCCCTTAACAAGGGGGGAAAGCGGCGAAGCCGATGGGGGGATTTTTAAGCGAAAAATTAAAATAAATCCCCCAGTCAGCTTCGCTGACAGCCCCCTTATTAAGGGGGCTGATAAAGGGAATAATAATAACCATGCGCATTGACAGAATATTTGTAGATTCACCGATAGAGGTCGGCAAACCCATTGAATTACCCGAAGCCCAGCGCCGACATATGGTGACTGTGCTTAGAAAAAAAATGGGCGATCGCTGTATTATATTTAATGGTGATAATCATGAATATAATGCGGTCATTAAAAGCATTACAAAAAATGCAGTCACTTTACACATTGAAGAAAAGCTAAGCAAAGATATCCGCAGCCCTTATTTTATAGAACTTGCGCAAGGCATGTGTCGCGGAGAAAAAATGGATTTTGTGATTCAAAAAAATGCTGAACTTGGCGTGAATGAAATTACACCGCTCTTTATGCAATACAGTGGTATTTCCTTATCAGCCGATCGCCTAGACAATAAATGGCGGCATTGGCAGCAAATTGCTGACAGCAGCTGCGAGCAATCGGGACGCACGGATCGATTGTTAATTAATAAACCGATTGCTTTTAAAAACTTTATTGCCCAGTCTTTTGAAGGCTTACAATTACTCTTACATCCTTATGCAGAAAAATCATTTAATGAAATAAAACCCACAGAGCGTATTCAATTGCTTATTGGTCCGGAAGGTGGGATTAGTGAAGAAGAATTGGTGTTGGCAAAAAATTATACGCAAATAAATTTGGGTAAACGTATTTTACGCACGGAAACGGCGGGAATTGTGGTCAGCAGTTTGATTCAGTTTGGGTGGGGGTAATAATTCGCCCCCTTGTTAAGGGGGGCGTCCAAGCACTAATAAAAAAATAGCCTTAGTGATTGAACACCCCTCACATGCTTCGCCTTGATTTCATACATATTTTGTAATTCTTCAACAGAAAAATGGGATAAGAGCGACAGGGGCAAATAAAGTTCCAGCGTAATTTTTCCTTTTAAATAATGCAATAGCATACGATGCATATCAACTTCCGGTAAACCTTCAAAGGCTTTTGCTAATAAGGGCAATAAATTTTCTCGCAGTGGTAATCGTTCAATAACAGCTGGCATTTCATCATCATCTTCGGGATCGATGTGTATCGTAATATCCTGAATTTCAGGAAAGTGTTGATAGACCGTATTTTGCACGATATCAGCGATGTAATGGCCTTCAGAGACGGTAATATCTTCGCGGACTATTAAATGCAAATCGAGCACGATTTTTTGCGCCATTTTGCGGCCCCGCAAATGATGAATGCTTTCGACACTGGGAATATCCGAAACGATTTTTTTAATCGCTTCAATTTTCTCGGTGGGGATACTGGTATCAATGAGTTCGCTTAAAGTTGATTTGGCTAAATCAAACGCCATTTTAAAAATAAAAAAGCCGATGATAAGCGTTGCAATACTATCGAGCCAATGAAGTCCGAAAGCGCCGCCGATAACGCCAGTCAATACGATCACAGAGGTGGCAATGTCACTTTGACTATGAAGCGCATTAGCCATGAGTAAATCAGACGGTAATGCTTTGGCGGCCTTATAAGTGTAGAAGTAAATAATAATATTGGCAATAAGTGCAATCAATGCTACGCTGAAAAGTAATTCTGGATTGGTTTGTACTTCTTGTGTGAAAAGATGAGTAATGCCATCTTTGACAATAAAAATTGCGGTGAGAATAAGAAAAAAGCATAAAAGCAAAGAAGCCGCGGTTTCTACTCGCTCATGTCCGTAAGGGTGTTCTTCATCGGCGCTTTGATGTGAAAGCTTTGCGGCAATGATGACGCCAATATCAATGAATAAATCAGACAGTGAGTGAAGACCATCGGCCACCAGGGCATGCGAGGAGCCTATGAGTCCTGTAATAATTTTGAGACCAGCGAGGATAAGCGTTACAAGCGCTGTATAAATGGTGATTGTCTTAATCTTTTCATAAACCGACATATACCTAGCATTATAGCAAGTTTTATTGCGGCAAGATAGCATAATTTCGTATAATGGAGGGGATGGAAAGTTTAAAGTATGTGACCGATCATTTTTTAGTATGTTTATCTGAAGATAAGAAAGATTTTTTCTATCATACTGTGGTCTATATTTGTGAACACAGCAAGGAAGGGGCTTTTGGATTTGTGATTAATAAATCCTCTGATATGGCCATTGCCAATTTACCTATTGAAAATAATCACAAAACTTTTTTTAATGAGATCATGACAGGCGGTCCTGTCCAAGCTGAAAAAATGTGTGTGCTGTATCAAAAACACATAGAAGATAAAGAGACGGTTTATCTTGCGTTACTCGACGATTTTTTTGCCAAAGAAAAATTAGCAGACATTAAGTATTCTATGATTTTCTCAGGGCTCTGTGCCTGGACGCCGCTGCAACTTGAAAAAGAAATTGAACGTAATATTTGGCTTGCGATCCCTTCCAAAGCGGCGCTTATCTTTGAATGTCCCGATGATCGCGATACACGCTGGCAAGCGGCTTTTAAACTTATGGGATTTTCTCCAGAGCAATTTTTCAATATTCATTACCATGTCAAACTCTAAAAAAGACACGGGCATTTTTTTAGGCATTGATTATGGGACTAAACGCCTTGGAATCGCCACAGGTCAATTGATCACAAAAACCGCAACACCGCTCATGCAAATTGAACACGATAAAATGCTTTGGGAGAATATTGATAAATTGATGAAAGAGTGGAAGCCTATTGGCATTGTCGTGGGCATGCCTTTTAATATGGATGGTACTGCGAGCAAACAAATGAAGAAAGTCGAATTATTTTTAGCACAATTAAAAAAGAAGTATACAGCGCTTGATTTTTATACTATTGATGAAGCCTTAACGACCAAAGCAGCGCTGGAAAGAATAGGGAAGAATAAAAGTAAAGCCCTGTTAAATGCCACTGCAGCGCAAATTATTTTAGAAGCGTTTTTACAAGAAAAACTCCCCTCTTAATAAGAGGGGAAATCGGCGTAGCCGATGGGGGAGATTTATAAAATATTGCTATTGATAAATCCCCCAGTCAACTGCGTTGACAGCCCCGTTATGTCGTGCAATCCTTGCCCTCCACCTTTCGCTTCGCTCAAGGCCAGCGCCAAAGGCGCTGTTGAAAATTGGTATAGCCAATTTTTTGTTAAGGGGGCGGATAAAACAATCATCGCCTCAACCAAAATAATACCACTGCAAAGCTCAAAAATAATAGCGGCGAAATCAGCGCAGCCATGGGTGCGGGGATCGCAAATACTAAACTGAGCGGCGCCAATACACTGTTGGCGATAAAAAAAAGTAATCCCACCACAATGCCGGATAATAACCGTAATCCAATGCTGACTGAACGTAAGGGTCCAAACACGAAAGGAATACTGATGAGCGCCATGATGAGGGTATAAAGGGGCGCAAAAAATCGTGTCCACCATTGCAGTAATAAACCAGAGACATTAAATCCTAAATCTTCTTGCGCTTTAATTTGTCGATTCAATTCAGGTAACGTCAACGTATTGGGGTCCTGTGGTTTTAAGAGGTCGATATGCAGCGATAAATCCCAAGGTGCTTGTAAGAATTGACTGCGCGTTGGCGTATCTTTAGTAAAAGACGTGGAGACCCCATTTTTTAAAACCCATTGTCCATTAATTAAGTCTGCTTCAGTAGCATAGGTGCTTGACAATAATTTTTCATCATCATTAAATTGAAATTCAGTCACGCCCAGCATTTGAGCGTGTGAGCTGACACTATTGATATGATAAAAATCATTGCCTTCTCGCAGCCATAATCCATTGATGGTATTTAGAATTTGTCCGTTGCTTTGTGCAATAAGCTTTTGATTATTACCATAACTTAAGAGTGAGGGGGCGATGCCTTCACCAATACTTTCTGCAATGATCGTCATGAATAATACGGCGAGAAGTACTTGTCCTGTAATTTTCAAAATCGACTGTCCTGCTGTACGCATGATGGTGAGTTCTTGGCTCGATGCCAGTGCGCCAAGGCCCAATAATAATCCAATCAGTACAACAGTCGGAAAAATTTGGTAAACCGATAAAGGCGTTAGACACAACACATATTTGAGCGCGGCGATAAAATTATAATTTTCTGTGCCAATGCTGGACATTTCGCCTAAGAAATTGATGAAAAAAAGGAGTGAGAGGCCAATGCAAAGCACGAGCAAGGTGCTGCTTATAATATTTTTGGCGAGGTAGAGGGCGAGTTTCATGGTGTTTCACCCCCCTTAACAAGGGGGGTAATCGGCGTAAGCCGATAGGGGGGATTTACAAGAGAAGGCTTACTATAAATCCCCCAGTCAACTTGCGTTGACAGCCCCCTTATTAAGGGGGCGATTTTATCTGTTATTTTCATTGATATTATCAAGATATTCGCGAATTTTTCGCTCTTCCCAGGTTTTTGAAAAAATGCGATGCACAGGCAGAAAAACACGTACGCCTTGCAAAAAAATGCCTATCCCCCAAAATAAGAGTACCCAAAAAAACCAGAGCTTATGCGGAGAGGTAATCAAATTGATAATGACGAGCACAATATTCACCGTGATATAACTGATAAGGTGTTTATAAAAATCTTTTAAACGACCGACATAAGCAATGGCTTCTTTACGTTGTTCTTCTTCAAGTTTCGTTAAATTCTCAGCGTGCATGATTTATCCTTCCAAAAAGTGTATAAAAATTTTCACAAGTGGCTTCTTCTATCTCGGCAAGTGTAATGCCACGAAGCGATGCAATTTTTTCTGCCACGTGTTTAACATACAGAGGATAATTGCTTTTGCCGCGGTGAGGCACAGGCGCAAGGTAGGGAGAATCGGTTTCAACAAGTAATCGCTCGAGCGGCATTTTTTGTGCCACCATTGCAATGTCAGTGGCATTTTTAAAGGTGACAATGCCTGAAAAAGAAATATAAAATCCGAGATCTAACGCTTTTTGTGCAAAGTCCCAATCTTCCGTAAAACAATGAATAACGCCACCAATGTCATCGGC
>JBILMY010000050.1:0-7295 GCA_044375265.1 Gammaproteobacteria bacterium
TTTTTTTACTCTCCTTCACCTCTCTTACGCTTGCCAACAAACTGCAATCCGCCACAATAAGCCACACTGAAACCAGTACCATAATCGCATTGCAATTGGCAGAAGCGCCCCTCTATAAACAATTGAATTTAACAAACCCGCAGCGTTTTGTAATCGATCTTTCTAATACGCCTACTTCAAATGCATTAAATAATTTAGCCCTTAAAAATACCTTTATTAAAAGTTTACGTACAGGGCTGCAGCCGAAAAATACTTTACGAATAGTGATTGAGCCTACCTTGGATGCTAAGCTTTCTGTGATTCCGAAACAAAATGGATTACAATTGTTAATCACCCCGAACGATCGCAGTGTGGTCAAAACTGTGCCACCCCCCCCTGTAGCACTTCGAGATATTGTGATTGTTCTTGATCCGGGGCACGGCGGAACAGATCCGGGAGCCATTGGTCCACGGGGCACGCAGGAAAAAAATGTCACGCTCGCCATTGCCAAAGCCGTTCGAGAAGATTTATCTCGTATACCAGGCATTAAGATCTATATGACCCGCGATAGAGATACTTATCCGACGCTGGGGCAGCGCTTAGCATTGGCGCGTAGAGTTAAAGCGGATATGTTTATTTCTATTCATGCCGATTCTTTTCATCGTCGTGCGGCAAGAGGAGTGACCATTTTTGCCTTGTCGGAAGGACGCGCCACCTCAGAAGCTGGCCGTTGGATTGCAGAGCAGGAAAATCGATCTGAACTCGTCGGCGGGGTAGATCTCGCCGATAAAAATAAGCTTCTCAGATCGGTGCTGGTGGATTTATCACAAACGGCGACGATTAGCTCGAGCCTCTTATTAGGGCAATCAATTTTTAATGAAGTTAAACCCTTTGCCATACTTCATAGCCATCGCATTGAACAGGCGAGCCTGTATGTGCTCACCTCTCCTGACATTCCCGCAGTGCTTGTAGAAACAGGGTTTATTTCCAATCCCCAAGAAGAAGCTTTACTGCGAAGTCCTGCTTATCAAGCTAAAATGGCCAATGCGATTTCAGAAGGCTTACTTGGGTATTTAAAAGCCTATCCCATTGAAAATACAGCTTTTTCCAGCCGTTTATTTGTGAAAACTTACATCGTGAAATCAGGCGATAGTTTAGAAAGCATTGCTAAAGCTTATCAAGTACCTTATTCAAAACTCGATACACTCTATGGGCATAAGCCGCTTTTACCCGGGCAGGTGATTCGGATCCCTTCATGAGTCAGACGCGAGAAGAATTACTTGCACGTGCCGCAGCATTAGAAAATAAAACACTGGCTGACATTGCCAATGAATGGGGTATCACACTTCCGCCCAATTTACGTAGCCAAAAAGGCTTTCAAGGAGAGCTGCTCGAGCGGGCGCTGGGCGCAGAAGCAGGTAATCAAGCGCTGCCCGATTTTATTTCCTTGGGTATCGAATTAAAAACCATTCCTGTGGATGAAAGAGACAGACCTTTAGAATCCACATTTGTATGCCGTGCGCCTGTCTATTTACCGCCTGCTTTTGAAGACAGTGTAGTGTTTAAAAAATTAGCTTCTGTATTGTGGGTGCCTATCTTAGCGCCTCGCTACTATGCGGTGGGCGATCGAAAAGTTTTAAAGCCTTTTTTGTGGCAGCCCTCTATCCAAGACTATGCGATTTTAAAAGAAGATTATGCAGAATTATCCGAGCTTTTGATGCTCGGCAAGCAAGATCAGATTACCGCAAAAATAGGGCAGTATTTGCAGCTGCGTCCAAAAGCAGCAGATGCTTCTGTGGTTGTTCCTATCTTAGATGAGAGGGGACAAAATACTTACGCTAAACCTCGTGGCTTTTATTTGCGGCAGAGGTTTACCAAAAATATTATAGGAGTATAAAGATTAATACTCTCTTAAGTTAACCGCATTATACTCATATTATCATTACTTACTAGCATAGAAAATGTATTGCAATTTTAAAATAAATCTTGATACCGTTAAAAATAGTGTTAATAAAAATACTCCCCAAAATTTAAGGTCTTTTCTAGATCAATATGATTTGCAAAAAGATGAAATTTTAAAAAACTTGTCTTTTGCTAATATTTATGAAAAATATCACTTAAAAATAAAAACTCCTGATTCTTATAGCATACCTCCTTATCTTTTTTGCAGCAAAATTGTTACTGGAAACAATTACTACTGTAACGGCAATGTATGTGAAAAATTATCGTGGATATGTGATATTGAAGATTTTTTTCATAAAGATATCCAATTCAAACCTTATAAGCTTTCTTCTCTTAATAAAACCACTAGACCCAAAAGTTTTAGGTTAATAGATCAAGTATTCAATAAGGCAGAAAATTTTAGAGAGTCATTAAAGCGTTTAGAAAACGAATTTGCTCCCTTCCTGGCTGAATATTATCCGCTTAAATTTAAACAATTAAAAAATCAAGTATTTAAATCAAAGAAATTTATTTTAGAAAATTTTAAACTCTATACTTTCTTTTTAGAAACTCCCCGTTATAAACTGTATCCTACAAAACTTTATTACCTAAAACAAGAATCTCAGAAGGAAGATGTTGATATTCTTTCAAATGAAAAATTAAAAGATATTGTTGAAAATTGTAAGCAGCATAATTTATTGTATTCCTTTCAAGATTATCTTTTAAGAAAATTAGGATTTTCTGGTGGCATTGGCAGCTTTAATAAATATGTTGGCAAAGAAGAGGCGGAATTTTTTATAGGAAAAGAAAATAATCTTTTTATAGAAAGGGGTTTTGGAACTTCTTTATTTCATGGAAAATATGTCCATCTATTACAATTACTACTGGTACTATTATTCTATAGGGATAAGGGAATGGATTCTGATTTTCTAAATGATTTATTGAAAGAGCTTATTGAAAAAAAAGTTTGGAATTCGATATTGGATGAAGTTTTCTTTTCTAAAGAAGAAGGCAAAATCATCAATACTTCGCCTTATTTGCTCTTGTCTTTATTGTTTCATCCCACACTTTTTTATGACAACTGCCGCTTTTTTTCTGAGGCATTGGTAGAGCATCAATCTAAAAGAATCATGCAAGCGATTTTACAGTTAAGGATGATAACACCTCTTAGCCAATGCTCTCTTTTTTCTTTGGTTAATCATGATGTAATGGAAGGTCAAAGTTTCTATGGAGATGAAAAAGAAATGAATTTACAAAAATATAGCCTTTATAAAGATAATCAGGGTATTTTTATGCGTACAGAAAATTGTGTTTTTAGAGAGTGTAGAGATAAAAAAATACAGCCTTATCAGTATTGCTTATCTCATTTAAAAGAATTGATTAATCCAAAGTTTTCTGGTGTTTAAATGACAAAACTCACACCAAACTCTTCGGCTTTTATTTACGGCAAAAGTTTACCAAAGAAATAATGAAAAAATCCACATCCTATCTTCCATAACCTCTAGGTGCCGTTGGCGTTTGTTGTATTTGTATTGACACAGCTTGCAAATGATACATATTCCCTTCAATAGTATAATTCAGATGATTTATTACGTTCAAAATTTTTCTAGAATTTTCTATGATTTCTTTATGAGAGCTTTGAGGGTTTGGTAATACCGTTGCATAAAGTATGCGATGAAGAAAAGAAGGCTTTTGTTGAGCAAATTTATTTTCTATACGTTCAATAATACAATCGACAGCTTCTTGCCGAGTAGAAAATGTATTAATAACTACATTATTTTCAAAACATCTAAAATGGATAACTTGAATATACATAATTCTATAGGTGCTATAAACAAAGCTGAATATGATTATAGCTCATTTATATAAAGAAATATTAATTTTTAGATGCGATGAATCGCGTCTCTACGTAAAAAATAACTCTATGACACTTTTGACTTCAGAAAGTGCGTGGAAGGTTATGCCGGATTCTGCAGCTTTTGGCATATTGCCCTTGGGTAAAACGATCGTCGTAAAGCCATGTTTTTGCGCTTCTTTGACACGATCTACGCCATTTTGAATGGGCCGAATTTCACCCCCTAAACCCACTTCGCCAAATACGGCAATGCCGCTCGGAAGGGCTTTATTTTTAAGGCTGGATAAAATCGCTAAAATGACTGCCATATCGGTACCCGGTTCATCTAAACGAAGCCCACCCACCACATTGATAAAGACATCTTTATCATATGTAGAAACACCGATATGTTTGCTCATAATCGCCAACAATAAGGATAAGCGTTGCTGCTCAATGCCAATGGCAATACGCCGCGGCATATCACTGTAACTTTTTTCAGCGAGCGCTTGAATTTCAACAAGCAGGGGACGCGTGCCCTCTAAGCTCACAAAAATAACGCTGCCGGGTTTTCCACTTCGCTCTTGATTTAAAAAAATGGCAGAAGGCTGGCTGACTTCTTTTAAGCCCTTATCACTCATGGCAAAAATAGCAAGCTCATTGACCGCACCAAAGCGATTTTTCACAGCGCGAATGAGGCGAAAGCGCGAGCCTTGATCGCCTTCAAAATACAGCACGGTATCGACCATATGTTCTAGCACACGCGGGCCTGCAAGCGCACCTTCTTTGGTGACATGACCAACCAAAAAAATCGTGGTATTGTGTTGTTTGGCATATTGTACAAGACGCGCTGTACATTCTTTGACTTGACTCACCGAACCGCTGGCACTGCTGATAGCCTCATCATGCATGGTTTGAATGGAGTCAATGATCACAAGCTTGGGATTTTTCTCCACAAGAATGTCTATAATACGACTGATTTCAGTGTGCGCCAGTGCCCAGAGCGTTTGTGTAGGCAATGATAATCGTTCTGCCCGTAATTTTAATTGAGAGAGCGATTCTTCGCCAGTGATATAAAGTATTTCTTCAGGGGAATGGGCAGCTAATTGCAAAAGCAGGGTGGATTTACCAATGCCGGGATCGCCACCCAGTAATACCACAGAACCTTGCACCAGACCGCCACCAAGAACGCGATCTAATTCGCGAATGCCGGAAGGATGTCGTGCTGTTGTTTCACCTTGAATCTCAGATAATAATTTCGGCGTTTCAGAAGCCGCGCCCGCATAGTGTGTACGTAGTGCCGCTGATTTACTTTTTTTAGGGGGCGCTGGCGCTTCTGTTAGGGTATTCCAGGCCTGACAATGGGGGCATTGGCCGTGGAATTTTTTCGATTCTCCACCGCATTCAGTACAAAAAAAAATCATTGTCGTATTCAAAATTGACATCCTTTAGGGGTTTACGATAAGATGCATATTCATCGCTATTCATGAGGTATTATAGGCAATGCGGACAGAAAAGTCTTTAGTTTCGATCCTTTTTTCTTTCTTTTTGACAGCCAGCCTTTTGTCCCTTGGATATTCTGTTTCTGCCGATCCTGTTTTTCAAGAAGCCAGCGCAAGCAGTCTTCCGCCGCCTCCCCAAAATATTCTTGTTAAAAATAGGGAGCGTTTTATTTTATTTATGCTCAGTAACGCGAGCATTGTGAATGAAGAAATTGCTGATCAGCGCATGGATATTATGGAAGCTTACCGTGATTTTAGAAATGGTGTCTCTTTATCGACGACCACAAAAATTTGGCTCAGAGAAATTGCAATGGAATATGATGTGAAAGATGCTGATTTTTCTAAAGATAAAACCTGGCAAATCTTATTAAATCGGGTCAATATTGTGCCTATTTCACTGATTATCGCACAAGCTATCAATGAATCTGCCTGGGGAACATCGCGCTTTGCAGTAGAAGGTAACAATTATTTTGGCCAATGGTGTTTTAGTGCAGGATGCGGCATGATTCCTAAAGAAAAACGCTCGCAAGGGGGCTTTTTTGAAGTACAAAAATTCCGCGACTCCTTGAGTTCTGTCTGGGCTTATGTCAATAATTTGAATACGTATTATACCTATCAAAAATTTCGGGATAGCCGAGAAGCCTTGGTCAAACAAGGTAAGCCTATTGCAGGGCTTTCGCTCATCCATGCCTTGTCGGATTATTCTGAAATCCGCGGCGCTTATGTTGAACGTATTACGAATGTGATCACAAAATTTGACTTAAGCAAATATGATAAACGCAGCGATGTCATAGATTTAGAGGATGATTTGGTCAAAAAAAGTCACTTAAATGTGGCTCATGATGAACGTGCAGATAAATCACCCTTGCACAAAACTTCCTAATTTCTGTTTCATCAACCATTTTTCAAACGTCGCGTAACGCGCTTTATCAACCATTGCGGGATCTTCTGCAAAATAAGGGATCGATAGGGTAAAAGAGCGTTGATAAAAAGGTGTGTTCAGCTCAGGGTGATGTTTAATCAATAAAGCAAAACTCTCCTTGGGATGCGCTTTGGTATAAGCGGCCCCTTTTTTGACAGCGCGTAAAAATGCCGCATAGCGGGGATCATTTATTTTCGCTGTGTTTACCACAAAAATCATTTCATCATACGACGGCACGCCATTATCTTCAGGATAAAAAACAGACAATTGTTTCCCCATCATTTCAAGCTGCGGCACTTCCACCGTCCGATAAACGCCACTGATGGCATCGGCTTTACCACTTAAGAGTGCTTGTACCAAATTATAATTCACAGCGACAAAATTAACCTCTGATAAAGATAAGCCATTAAAAGACAGCATGGTACCCAAAAGCGCAGAATCAATGCCGGGCGAAGCATCAGCAATAGTTTTGCCTTTAAAATCTGCCAGGGAATTCCCCTTGTTTTTAAAAGCCACGATCGCACGAAGCGGCTTATTAACTAAAGTTCCCAATCTTGTAATGGAAAGGCCCGCTTTTTGCTGTAAATAAAATTCAGGCTGATAATCAAGCGCCATATCGACTTTATCAATCGCTACCAGTTTAGGTGGATCGTCAGCATTGGAGGGGGTGATGATATTGACGCTGATCCCTTCGTCAGCAAAATAGCCCTGTTCCTGTGCCACGATGATCGGTACATGGGTGGGATTGACGAACCAGTCTAATACGAGGGTGATGGGTTTTGTGGCACTGAAGGCATTCAGTGCCAGTGTACTAAATAAAATAGTACAGAGTATTTTTTTTGTCATAGTGTTTCCTTAAAAAAATTCCCCTCCAGAGGAGGGGTGCCCGAAGGGCGGGGTGGTTGAATAATGTGTACCCCTCTCCCTCGAAGCCCTGCGGGCTTCTCGACCTCTCCCGCAAGGGGAGAGGTGAATTTCAAACAAGATATTTTTTCCACAATTTCCCAAGCCCCACCTTCACCCCATAATATAATAGCAAACAAATAAGCATCAATTCAATTAAAATGGCAAATAAAAGCGGCGTGTTTAAAGAGGCATTGGCATAGAGCATGAGAAAACC
>JBILMY010000051.1:0-7293 GCA_044375265.1 Gammaproteobacteria bacterium
TACCTCTGCGTTTTTAAAATTAAATCTGAAAATCGATTAGTTACTGCGGATTTTACGGTTTAAAGGCTGCGAATAATATCGTGCTACCCATGCACCCAACCATCCTGAACCGATTAAGCCGATAGTGTATAGCGCCCATACAGGCAAATCAATCGACATGAATAGGGTAATAATCAACATATGGCTTAAATAAATTTCATAGCTATTTCGGCCATACCAACCTAACACTGTTAATTTTTTAAATTGATAGGTATTTTGGTGCAAGCCAATTAAGAGCAAAGCAATACTGACTTCTAATAAAGAGACATTTAATCCTAGGCTTGAAATTCCTAAAGTATAAACAAAATGCCGACAACAAAAAATCAATACGAACAGAGCAAGTCCGCTCCAAAGAAAAATCTTATTATTTTTAGCAGAAATTCTTCTAGACAATAATGCGGCCAAAATACCAAAAACGATGCCATCCATACAGGATAAATAAGAATGGTCTTGCCACATCGCGTTGCTTCCTAACGTTCGCGCAAAAGGTCCCGCAACGATAAACAAACACAATATCACCATAAATAACCGCTCATTTTTAATCAGTAAACACAGTAAAGGAAATACAATGTAGAAAACTTCTTCGACAGACAGCGACCATAAAACATCCCAAGGCCCTGGCAAATACCACGTTTTTGCTTCCAACACATTGATATGGAAAGTCAGCGCTGCGAAGAGGGCTTGCCCTAAACTGACCGTATGAATATGAAATCCTTTAAATTCCATGACATGCAAAATACTTAAAAGCGCCACTAATGCAACCAAACAAGGGATGATCCTTGCAAAACGCATCCGATAGAAGGAAAAGAGATTGACCGCCTGCAGATTCCCCCATTTATTGACAATAGAGTGGGTAATCAAAAAACCCGAAATCACAAAGAAAATAATCACGCCATAATACCCGCTTTTAAAAATAATATTAAACAGCGCATACGGTAGGTGATTGATAAAAGGAATATGAATATAAAGATGTAGCAGCATAACGCTTACAATAGCTAAGCCGCGTATCGCATCAATGGCGGGATTATGGCGAATGAGTTTTGACATACTGGTGGATTCTAGCATTATTTTGAGCTTCTTACTCGCCTTTACAAGGGCGTTCGATAAATTCAATAAGCTGCGTATCTAAATGAAAAGCATAAATAATTCTTAACGATTTACCTTTTTAAATATCGGTACGATTTATGTCAACAATTCTCAGCAAGTTGTTTCGGAAGGTGTGATGGCCACCATTAATAAATCACTGTAAAAGAAAATGGTGCGGTCAGCCTCGTTCATAAAAATACATTGTTTACAAATCTTCTTCATCAAATCCAAATTCATCATCTGGAAACCCAAATTTTTCTTCGGGAACATGGTATGAGGAAGCGCGGCTTCGAGGCTCAAACATACGGTCATCGACCTCGAGCAGGCTATCAGTCGGTGAAGAGGGGCGAGATTCGACTTTGCCTCCCAAAGGCAAAATGATAGGCCGGTGTTGCGGACCTGTGTGTAGCGTACTGAACTGCTCAGGTGTCGGCTTAATAGACGCAGAAGAAGTGAGGGATAAAGAAGTGGTGCGTTGTTTTTGAGTAAAGTTAATTTTGCCTTGATACTGAAATTCAGTCGATGAATTTTCAGAGGGGGCAATAGAAAAAAAATAAATATTTTCTTCTTTATGATTCTGGAAAGGAAATAGGGCCAATTGTTTAGGATTAATGTTGGAAAAAGTCCCAACTAAAGGAAGGGGAAATTTTTCTTGGGTTACCGGCGTTTTTTCATTACCATGAAAAATAATTTCTAAAAAATGACGGGCATCTAAAAAATAACTGTATTGGTAAGAGCTATTGAGATAGGTCAGATCTTTGAGTTGATGTTCTTTCTCTAAAATTTTCTTGCATTCAGGCAGCATTTGATCTGAAAAAGAAGCTGGCTGAGCAGAAGCCACTACTGCTTTCTTCGGCCCCGAGGAATACGACATACACATTTTTTTAGGAATATAAAAATAATATTTGGCTAAAAATAATATCTGCGCTGGTGTATAAGTATATGGGACATGACTATTGGGTAAAACAAAATATGTTTTTGAGCCAAAATCATGAATGACAAGCGAACCACTTTTTTCTTTTAAGATACAATTGTAAGGATTAAATGCAAAGTCTTTTTCCCCTGTGCGGTAAACGGTAGACTCTACAAATTCTATGCTAAACATCTTTGTGGCATCTTGTATGGTAGAATTAAATATATATACGGTTGCCGCCCCATCTGATTGGACTAAAATCCTGATATTTTTGTCCGCGCATTTATATAAAGCAGTGATCTTGCCTTCTATACCTAATTCCTCATGCTTATGCACAAGAAACGAAAGGTTTTTTTTATATATTTCTACAAAAAGTTGTCCGATATCACTAATATCAAAAGTTAAAAAATCTGCGCCTTCAAATGATTTTTCAAAATTGAGAAAATCTTTTTCACAAAAAAAAAGGAGGGGGCCTGCTGCCTCAGGGCGTTTATAATTTCTAGTTATTAGAGGGTTCATAAAATCTTTAATACGATACAACTCAATATTAATTTCTTCATTTTCTTGCCCATGTATAATAACAAATGTTTCTTTGTCAATCGGCAAAAAATCTAAAACATTTTTTTCCCAGGTACATTTTCTTTTAAAACCGACCACATTATCTTTCATTGCACGAAACTCTGCTAAAGAAAACTCGCATAAATATAATTTTCTTTTTTCAAGATCATGCACAATTAAAAATATTTTATCTGCTAAAAAATATTTGTGAACTTTAATTAAACTTCTATAGCACAGGCTGGGATATGACATAAATAATTATGAACGATTTACCTTTTTAAATAGCGGCACAATCATCGAGGTTTCTTTTTTGTAAGCTTCAAATTCAGGGCGTCCTTGATAACGCTTTTCAAGAAGAGGAATGCCCGAGACAAATATAATCAGCAGGGTAATGGTGATAGGAGAAATCCACACCCAAATACCCGCGCCTGCACTAAACGCACTTAAAGCCAGCCCCCACCAAAAAACAATTTCTCCAAAATAATTGGGATGACGACTATAACGCCACAAGCCTTGCTTCATCACTCTTCCTCGATTCTGAGGGGATGCAAGAAAGCTTTTTAACTGTGCATCCGCAATACCTTCATAACACAATCCAAAAATGCTGATTAAAAAACCCAGCCCAACAAACCCATTAAAGTGAATGAACGAAGTATGATTTAACAAGAGAATGGGCAAGGCGATAAGCCCCATAAACAAGGCTTGCGATAAAAATAATTGAACATAGGCACGGACTAAAAAGGCGCTTTTCCAGCTGCTTCGAAAAGCGGCATAACGCGGATCTTCCCCTTTACTGTGATAACGCTTCAAAATATGTGAAAATAATCGAAGCCCCCAGAAAGTGACTAACCCATTTGCCAGCGCTGCAATAAGGGCATGATTCCCCCTAAAAAAACTTACCCAAGCGATGAGGACGAACCCAAGACCCCAGGCAATATCCAACATATCATTGCGTTTTTTAAAACTGGCAATAATAAAAATCATTGAAAAATAAGCCCATAAGAAAATAAGGTAAGTCATTTTATTTATTTCGTCCTGCATCTTCGATGGGCAAAGCAATCCCACTCGTTGAACCGGTAATTAAAGCACTTTTTTGAGCCTGCATATTTTCTCCTCAATTAAAATTTTATCTAATTGTACACTCTTTCAAAACGTTTTGCACTGATAAACATCCATCTATTTTTTAATCATAAAAAATTACTTTTAGTATACTCAACACTTCAAGATTTGACAGCAGTATTCCGTATTTATTTTCTTGTTTTTACATAATCACGAATTCGATCTTTATTTTCAGTTTCTTTTTCCCCTTTAAAATAAAGCTCGATAAATTTGATGAGATTTTCTTCAGGATGAAACGCATAAATAATTCTTAAAGACCCCCCCTTTAAATAGCGGCAAAAAAATCGGGCTTTCATAATAGTGCAGGTATCATTTTGAATCAATACTGAAAAATGTTTAGTATTTCCCAAGGGTTCACAGCGTAAGATTTGTTTAAATTGTACGAGATCTTCTGGCAAGGACTGATATTTTTTAGCCAGCCTTTTTAATTCCTTAGAAAAATCGGGGAGTTCATTAAAGTTCATCGGCGTAGTTTCTTACCGAATACCGTTCATCCCGATAAAAAACGCTTTCATAAGCGATGGGCTTTCCTTCTTCTGCAGTTTTCCAGGGGATATCATCATGGGAATAATTTTCCATTTCTTTAGCACTTTTATTGGATAACCGCGCCAACACTTCTTCAATATGCTCAATTTCTCTGCCTGATAAAATACTTAAATCAGGTTCTCGAATAGGCAGATATTTAGTTTGATCATAAGTGAAATATTTTGTTTTTATTTTCTCGAGGGATTTTTCTTCCTGCATTTCATCTACAATTTTTTTAAACTCAACAGAAGTGGGACCATGATGATTTTTAATATAATTAGCGCCGATGAGTTGCTCTTCAAATTTCTCATAAAAATCAAAGTCGATAAAATAGAGAAGTTTATGCAGCACCGCTTCTCCCACATTCGGTTTGCTGCCCACTTTGACTAAAATATACAACAGTACCTCTTTGAATTTTTTAAGATTTTTTTGAGGAATACTGATGCGAATAGATTCTTTTTTCGGGGCTTTAGATTTTTTTTCAAGATTCACTTCAATGGTGTTATCAACGCCGGCCAAAAAATCTTCGAGGCTGAGCTTAAACAGCTTAGCCAATTTCTCCGCTTCATTTAAAGTGAGCCCCCTCTTCCCCTGCTCGAGCTGGATATAGGTTGGGCGTGAAATGCCCAGCTGATGGGCGACAATTTCTTGCGTCAACTCAGCTTTTTTTCTAAATTTTTGTAGGATATCAGCGTACATAATAAAGACATTATATAAAATGTCATGTATTTTGTCAATGTAATTGTTAAGTATATTGACTTTTTTTGGTGGTATACCTAAAATTATGTTTGGTTTTCTTAAGATTAAAAAATTTACGTGGAGTTGATAGATGGGTTTTGCGGATCTCAATGGGGTTCATACCGATATTACCGGTACCCCTTCGAGTTTTTCGAATTCAAATTGGGTGTGGGGCGGCGGCGCGCAAATTGGGGTGAATTATTATTTTGATCCCAGTTGGTCACTTGATATCAATTATCATTATGCCATCAGTCAAAAATATACCACTTATAATTCAGCGCCTTTTGCCAGCAGCTCTGGAGGTTATACCGATAGCGGTACGATTTATGTCAATAATTCTCAGCAAGTCGTTTCACAAGGCATGATGGTCACGATAAATAAGTCGTTTTAATTTTCTTTAGAAATAAACCTTATTTTTAATCATAAAAAGTTAATGCTGCCACCACAATGCTGGGAGATAAAGTGCCGCTATTGACGGCTTGGCCGCCTGTCAGTTTCACAGAAAAATAGTAATCATATTCCGCGCTAATCGAAAAATGAGGAGAGAAAAAATATTCTTGGCCAACACCAACTACAGGATTAATTTGGCTCCAAAAGTTTCCATAATTATTAGTACCCGTCGTTGAAGTATAAGACCCAATGGCGTTTTGAAAAACATCGACTTGCACAGTTGCCGTACTTTGAATTTTTGCGTCGACATAAGCAGCCCCCGCTTTTGCAAAAAGCGTCATATGTTTAAAAACAGGATAACTAAAACGGCCTGTAAGATCGACGGCACTTGAATCAATGGTGTTTTTGACATTGACCGTATCAGAAATAATATGAGGAATAATATCTTTATAGCAAGCTGTTGGTAAACAAAATAAATTGGAAGGATTTGTCCCTTCATTTTCATAATGGCCAATGTTTGTATAACCTAACTGAATACTCCAATACGGCGTAAAACTGTAGCCTAAAAAAAATCGAGAGCCTAAAGCAGCGTGCGCTGCATCGGAAATATCAAATAAGGTTTCATCCGGACTAAAATATTGAATACCAGCGCCCGGACCTGCTCCTACATAAAAACCAGAAAGATCTAAAGCAGAAGAAGATAAGCTTATAACACCTAAAAATAGGCACAGAATAATTCTAAAAATACAGTTCCCCTTATATTTTGTGTTACCGTATTATACAGAATTTTTCTTGAATTTTTAAACTTTATTTAAAGTCGCTTTAAAAGACGCCTGCAATGTGTCCCTAGCGATGAATCTGCACATTCCACGCCTTCCCATCAAATCCTCCCCTAAATGGTGGTTTTTTTATTTGGCGGCGGCGTCTACTGAATTAAACGAAAAATACCTTATAGAATAAGGATATTTTGAGTTCGAATAAACCCACTTGCCCCCAGAGTTGCCCCATATTTAAAAGCTTATTCTTTTTAAGGCTGATTTCATATCGGCAGGTGTAAAAAACTGTGGGAATAATACGCCACCCGGATCGAGCGGTTCCGATTCTGCAAGTGTACCAATATCCACAGGGGAAAATCCCGTATCACGAACCAATTCCGCCACAATAGATTTAGCAGCCAGACATCACCCGCAATTGCGACAGCAAATAATCCAGGATATTTTGTGCCACGACTTACCAGTAATTCTTCCATGATATGGGTAAATGCTCGCACGATAGTGCTATTAGTTAAAAGGCTGGCCATTCGAGAACCTGCTGTTATGTTATTTCCTAACGTTGAGATAACATGACCTTCTGGTGAGAAACCAAAAGGATTCGTTGTATCGATAATAATCTTATTTTTGACCTCAATCTGAATATCACTAGTCACTTCATCTACAGCATCATAGGGAACAGATAAAACAATAATATCTCCACGCTGGGCAGCTTCTTTTACCGATTTAATTTCAGCATTTAAGCCAAGTTCGTTCACAGTCTTTTTTAGTTTTTCCGGATGTCGAGAACTGAGAAAAACTGTATGGCCTGCACGCAACCATAAAGTTGCTAAGGCTAAGCCAATTTTTCCGGCGCCTATGATACTGATTTTTTTGTTTGGCATAAATAATTCTAAATTTAAAAAATGGCCATGACTAAACGAAGCGAAAAACTTCTTGTAAAAAGAATGTATCTTGAGCTTGTGTAGTTTGAGTTGTTTCCGAAGTCCTTCCCATTTTTTTAAAATATTCTTTTGCATATTTTAATCTTTTTAAAATCTCTTGTTTTCCAAGAATATTTATAATTTTCGCCAGTGAAGCACTCTTTGTTTTTCCGGTTATATTTAAGCGCAATACAGGTCCTACTTTAGAAAAGGGTAAGTCTAATTTAGAACT
>JBILMY010000052.1:0-7289 GCA_044375265.1 Gammaproteobacteria bacterium
CATTGGGGAAAAAATTCACATCAGAACTTTGATGGGTTCGCCCTGTTGCGCTAATGCCAGCCATCGCACCATCTCGCTGATAATGATTGACCGGACAACGCGGCGCATTGACGGGAATTTCTGCGTGATTGACGCCCAATCGATAACGATGGGCATCTGGATAAGCGATAAGTCTTGCTTGCAACATTTTATCGGGAGACGCACTGACGCCAGGTACAAGATTAGAAGGCGTAAAGGCCGCTTGTTCAACTTCGGCAAAATAATTTTCCACGTTTTTATTTAATTCAAGCAGCCCAATTTCTATTAATGGAAAATCAGCATACGGCCATACTTTAGTCAAGTCAAAAGGATTAATCGTGTAATCTTTCGCTTCTTCTTCGCTCATGATTTGAAGGAAAACTTTCCAGCGCGGGAACTCTTTATTTTCAATGGCATTAAACAGATCTTGTTGCGCACCAAAAGCGGGGAATTTTTTGGCTTCTTCATCAGTTAAGGTTTTAATACCTTGCTGCGTTTTAAAATGCCATTTGATCCAAAAACGTTTTTTGTCTTTATTCCACAGACTTAAAGTATGAGAAGAAAATCCATGCATGTGACGAAAAGAGTAAGGAAGGCCTCTGTCAGACATGAGGATGGTCAGCTGATGCAACGATTGTGGCGAGTGCGCTAAAAATTCATACGCCCTGGCAGGATCGGGTAAATTGGTTTGAGGATTTTTCTTTTGCGAATGGATAAAATCAGGGAATTTACTGGGGTCACGCAGGAAAAATACGGGCGTATTATTACCGACCATATCAAAATTGCCTTGTGCTGTGTAAAATTTTACGGCAAATCCTCTGGGGTCGCGCGCATAATCGCTTGAATCTTGTCCCCCACCTACGGTAGAAAAGCGTGTAAAAACAGGGGTTTGTTTACCTGAACTTTGTAGAAAATCAGCGATGGTATAATCGCTTAAATCGTGAGTGAGCGTAAAAGTGCCATAAGCGCCAGCACCGCGAGCATGCACGACACGTTCGGGAATACGTTCGCGATTAAAATGCGCTAATTTGTCAATCACTCGAAAACTATCAAGAGTGACTGAACCGCGTTCACCGGCAGTGATACTGTTTTGATCATCAGAAATCGGCGCACCATTGGCGCTCGTAAAAGGACATTTTTTTTCAGGCATGGTATTTTTCCAAAAGTAATAATAACCTTATATTTTACGCTATGAGCGGAGAATGTCAAAATTTGTTCTGTTATCCGTAGAGACGCATTGCATGCGTCTTAAAATTCCCCTCCAGAGGAGGGGTGCCCGAAGGGCGGGGTGGTTGATAGGTAACTTGATACACCATCCCGTCATCCCAGCTTTCGCTGGGATGACGGAGCAAGCGTGATAAAGCAAGGATTTTTTTAAAAGGAAGTTTGGCACCCCTCTCCCTCGCCTTTGGCGAAGACCATTGTGCCCGCACATCCTGTGCAAGCATTTGCTCCTTCGGAGCAAACCAATGCCGTTGGCATTGTCAAAAATTCGCTGTCCTGCGAATTTTTTCCCGCAAGGGGAGAGGTGATACTCATGAGACGCATGCAATGCGTCTCTACAATTTACGAAATCATTGACAATCCCGCTCAAATAAAGTACATTGAAGCCCTGATTTTTATAAGGGTAAGCCTCATGTTAATATCATTCATATTATTTTTAATTGTCATCGGATTTTTGTGTTTTATTCAAGCTTCACCCAAGCTGTGGGTTTTTTTAGTAGTGCTGTCACTGCTGGATTTTTCTCTTTACAGTCGTGACTATCCTGAGCTTGTGATGATTTTATGGATCGTTTGCTGTATTCCCATTGCTTTTGTGATCTTAGGGCCTGTGCGTCGGCAGTTTTTTTCAAAGCCTTTCATGAATTATTTCAAACGCGTATTACCGCCCATGAGCGTCACCGAGCGTGAAGCCTTGGAAGCAGGGGACACTTGGTTTGAAGGCGATTTATTTTCAGGTCGTCCCAACTGGTCTAAACTCCACGCCATTTTAAAGCCCATTTTATCCAAAGAAGAACAAGCTTTTTTAGACAATGAAGTCAATACCTTATGCAGTATGATCGATGATTGGAAAATGGTGCATGAGTTAAAAGATATGTCTCCAGAGGTGTGGAATTATTTAAAACAAAACGGTTTCTTTGGACTCGTGATTGAACGTAAATATAGCGGGAAAGGATTTTCTGCCTACGCGCATTCTTGTATCGTTACAAAAATTGCGAGCCGCAGTTTTAGCGCCGCTATCAATACCATGGTCCCCAATTCCTTAGGGCCGGGCGAATTGCTGCAGCATTATGGCACGGACGTCCAAAAAAATTATTATTTACCGCGACTGGCTAAAGGCGAGGAAGTTCCTTGTTTTGCCTTAACCTCCTTAGAATCAGGCAGTGATGCCGGCGCGATGATGGATACTGGTTTTATCAGTAAAGGAATCTACAATGGCGAGGAAGTGTTAGGGATTACGCTCACGTGGTCAAAGCGCTATATTACGCTTGCGCCGGTGGCGACCCTCATTGGGCTGGCTTTCAAGCTTTATGATCCCGAAAATTTAGTAGGTCAAGAAAAAGATATCGGTATTACCGTGGCTTTATTACCCGCTTCTCATCCGGGCGTGAAAAATGGTGAAAGACATTATCCCTTAGGTCTTGCGTTTATGAATGGACCCACGGAAGGCGACAAAGTGTTTATTCCTCTAGAGTTTGTGATTGGTGGCCCGAAGATGCTCGGCAAAGGCTGGCGCATGCTCATGGAGTGTTTATCCATTGGACGTTCCATTTCACTGCCTGGCTTAAGCTTGGCAACGGCGCAGCTGGCGTATTTTACGACGGGGATCTATGCCCATCTTCGCAAACAATTTAAAGTGTCTATCGGGGAGTTTGAAGGCATTCAAGAAAAATTAGCGAGCATTGCAGGCTTTACCTATCTCTTGGAAGCGTCTGTTCGAATGACAGCGAGCGCGGTGGATTTGCAAGTCAAGCCTTCGGTGGTCTCCGCCATTCAAAAATATCATGCGACCGAAATTGGGCGAAAAATTGCTGACATGATGATGGATGTTCACGGCGGCAGAGGCATTCAATTAGGGCCGCGCAATTATGCAGGCTATGTTTATCAAGTGATGCCAGTAGCCATTACGGTGGAAGGGGCGAATATCTTAACACGCAACCTCATTATTTTTGGACAAGGCGCGATCCGCTGCCATCCTTTTGTCTTAAGAGAAATGGAAGCCTTAAACCAAAATGATCATGCCCTCGAAGCGTTTGATGCGGCTTTATTACCCCATATCGGGTATGTCGTGAGCAATGTGTTTAGAACGGTTTGTTTTGGACTAACGGGTGCCCGCTTTGCCAAAGCGCCACGCCATGCCCGCTTTGAGCATTATTATCGCCAGCTTACCCGCATGAGCAGCGCACTCGCTTTGGTCAGCGATTTGGCGATGTTAAAACTCGGCGGCGCCCTAAAACGTAAGGAGCGTTTATCCGCAAGGCTTGGCGATGTGCTGAGTCATTTATATTTAGCCAGTACTTTATTAAAGTATCACGCGGATGAGGGCTATGCCCCTGCCGATGAACTTGCCTTACAATGGGGACTTGACTATTGCCTCTTTGAAATTCAAACGGCGTTTGAAGATTTCTTTCAAAATTTCCCGGGAAAAATATTATCGAAAATTTTGTTAGTGATGATTTTCCCTTGGGGCGCATCTTATAAAAAACCGTCAGATAGAATAGAAGCGGCGCTGGCGCGATCTATGATGAAGCCTTCGGCCTTGCGCGCCCGTATGACGTCCTTGGTGTATGTGCCGAAAAATGCGCCAGACGATGTATTAGGCCGCTTACAAGTCGCGTTTGAAAAAAATTTCCTCGCGAGTGATGCGGAGAAAAAAGTATTGAAAGCAGTGCAAGCAGGCGTGGTGAATAAAAAATTACCCTGGCTTTCACAGATAGAAGAAACGCATCAGAAAAAAATGATTTCGCTCGATGAAAAAAACCTCTTACTCGAAGCCCATCATTTGGTGCAAGAGGCCATGATCGTAGATACTTTTTCAAAAGAATTAGGAGCTAAATAATGTCAGTATATATTGTTGATGGGCGCAGAACTCCCTTTCTGAAAGCTAAAGAGCCCGGGCCCTTTTTTGCCTCAGATTTACTGGTTGAAACCGGCGCGAGTTTACTCAATACCGTGGGGTTAGAAGTTGACGCTTTGGATGAAGTGATTGTCGGCTGCGCCATGCCCACACCGCGTGAAGCCAATATTGCGCGCATCGTCGCACTGCGTTTGGGCGCAGGAAATTCGGTACCAGGCTATACCGTACATCGTAATTGTGCTTCTGGATTACAAGCCATTGATAATGCGTATCAATCGATTTTGCTCGGTAAAAACGAGCTCGTGCTTGCCGGTGGAGGCGAGGCCATGAGTCATGCGCCGCTTTTGTTTAATGAAGACATGGTACGTTTTTTAGTCAAACTGGCAGGGGCAAAAACCTTCCTGCAAAAATTGGCGGTATTTGCCAGTTTTCGCCCGCACTATTTAAAACCGGTAGTGGCACTTTTATTGGGACTCACCGATCCCGTGGTGAGTTTATCCATGGGGCAGACGGCCGAAAATGTCGCCTATCGTTTTGGTATTACGCGGGAAATGATGGATGCCTTTTCAATGCAAAGTCATCAGCGTTCCATAGAGGCGCTGAAAACAGGTGTCTTTGACAATGAAATCATTCCTCTCTTTGATAAAAAAGGCAGCTTATATAACACGGATACGGGTGTTCGTACGGATGCCTCCTTGGAGAGACTCGCAAAACTCAAACCTTTTTTCGATAAAAAATTTGGCGCCGTCACGGCAGGCAATAGCTCGCAAGTGACTGATGGCGCGGCGCTGACTTTACTTGCCAGTGAAAAAGCGGTACGCCGTTATAATTTACCGGTGATAGCCCGCATTTGTGATATTCAATTTGCTGCCTGCGATCCTGCGTATATGGGACTTGGGCCGGTGTATGCCACAACGCCCATGCTCAAACGTTATGGCTTATCTTTAAACGATATTGATTATTGGGAAACCAATGAAGCGTTTGCGGCGCAAGTCTTGGGCTGCTTAGCTGCCTGGAAAGACAAAGCTTTTTGTCAGCGTGAATTGGGCCTAGAAGATGCCTTTGGCGAAATTGACCCAGCCAAATTAAATATCGACGGCGGCGCCATTGCGCTCGGTCATCCTATCGGTGCCTCTGGTGCGCGCATTGCGCTACATTTGGCTAAAACGCTGGAGCGCAAAGGCGGACGCTATGGCGTTGCTAATATTTGTATCGGCGGTGGGCAGGGCGGCGCACTCTTAATTGAACGTACAAACGAATTATCGAGGTAAAAAAAATGTTACACAAAGAATATCAACATTGGAAAATTACGGTCGATAGCCAAAATATTTTATGGCTTGGTTTTGATAAATATGATGAGAATGTCAATTCTTTTAATGAACCCGTGCTTCAAGAATTAGAAGTAATTGTCGAAGACATACGGCAATCCAAAGTCAAAGGGATGATTTTACATTCGTTAAAAGCCAAAGGATTTATTGCCGGCGCAGATATTAAAGCTTTATCGAGTTTTACGGAAGTGGATGAAGCCATTTCTTTTATTCGCTATGGTCAGCGTGTCTTTGACAAAATTGAAGATTTGCCTATGCCGACGCTCTCGCTTATCAATGGATTTTGCATGGGCGGTGGACTTGAGATTTCGCTCGCGTGCCGTTATCGCATTGCCTTAGATGCAGAGAACACACGCCTTGCTTTGCCCGAAGTTATGCTGGGTATTCACCCCGGCTGGGGCGGTACGGTGCGCTTACCGAAACTTATCGGTGCACCGAAGGCCATGGATCTTATTTTAAGCGGCCGCGGTATTTCGGCGAAAGCTGCTAAAAAAATGGGTGTGGTGGATGAAGCTGTGCCTGAGCGACATTTAAAAACAGCAGCAGTGCGTTACATTCTAGGTAAACCTGCACCGCATAAAGCCGGCTTTTTTGAAAGGCTCACGAACCATTTTGTGATGCGTCATATATTAGCGCGAGTTTTTATCAAAACTTTGTCGCGCAAAATTAAAGAAGCGCATTATCCGGCACCTTTTGCCGTGGTGAGAAACTGGAAACGTTATGGCGTGCATCCGCGTAATGAAGCGATGATTACCGAAGCCAATTCCATTGGCGAGCTTTTATTGACCGATACGCCGAAGAATTTGATCCGTGTATTTAAACTGTCTGAAAGAATGAAAGAGGCAGGTAAAAATAGCCGTTATGACATTAAGCATGTGCATGTGATTGGTGCTGGCATTATGGGCGGAGACATTGCTGCGCTCTGCGCGCTCAAGGGCTTTCGTGTGACATTAGAAGATCGCGAAGCCAAGTTTTTATCCTCCGCTTTTGCGCGCGCGGCAAAATTATTTCAAAAAAAATTAAAAGATCCCATGAAGGCCCGTATGGCGCTCGATCGCTTAATTCCAGATGTGAAGGGCGAGGGCGTGAAAACCGCCGATGTGATCATTGAGGCGATTTTTGAAAATTTGGAAGCCAAACAAGCCTTATTTAAACGCGTAGAATCACAAGCCAAAATCGACGCCGTGCTCGCGAGCAATACCTCCAGTATCATGATTGAAAAAATTGCCCAAAGTTTAAGCAATCCTTCACGCTTAATCGGTATTCACTTTTTTAATCCCGTGGCCAAAATGCCGCTCGTGGAAATTGTGCAAGGCGAAAAAAGCGATCTCAAAGAAATGGACAAAGCGCTGGCCTTTGCCGTGAAGCTTGGTAAGCAGCCATTGGCCGTAAAAAGCAGCCCAGGCTTTTTAGTCAATCGTGTTCTCACGCCTTATTTAATGGAAGCCATGACGCTATTAGAAGAGGGTACGCCTGCCTCTGTCATCGATAAAGTCGCCGTGGATTTTGGCATGCCCATGGGGCCTGTAGAACTTGCCGATACGGTCGGACTTGATATTTGTTTATCGGTGGCTAAAAATTTATCGCAGTATTTCAATGCATCAATTCCTAAACGTTTAACGACGATGGTCGAGCAGGGGCAGCTTGGCAAAAAAACGGGGCAGGGTTTTTATCTGTATAAAAAAGGCAAAAAAATCGTCCCAAAAACCAAGAGCCATTTTTCGGAAAGCCAAAAAGAATTGATGCGCCTTCGCTTGGTCTATCGCCTCTTAAATGAATCGGTCGCCTGTTTACGCGAGGGGATTATCACTGATAAAGATTTCTTGGATGCGGGTATTATTTTTGGTACCGGCTTTGCGCCATTT
>JBILMY010000205.1:0-7253 GCA_044375265.1 Gammaproteobacteria bacterium
CATCGCTATAACGTTGGCCTTGAGTGGTTTCACCCAGTGTGGGAAGTACGCGCCAATGGCTATTATTATCCGAATCAAGGCAAAAATACCCTACAAGATTTAGGACTCACAGAAGCGCGAATTAGTGATAATAATATTGTTTTTACCCACAGTTATGCCGTTGAGCAAGTGTATAACGGTATGGACATGGAAGTGGGGCGCAGCGTCATTAAAAATTTAAAAGGCTACGCGGCCTATTATAATTATGAAAATGAAATCACGGGTGGTCGCCTTCGCTTAACTTATGATATCAATGATCGCTTGCAACTCGTGGGCTCGAGCCAATATGACGATGTGCGCGGCTGGCAAACCATGGCGGGCGTGCGTTATACGCTGGGTAAATCACTGGCTAAAACCGGCACGATTCAAGATAAACTCTATGCGCCTGTGGTGCGCGATATGACAGTGCCGGTGAAAACATTACCGAACTATAACGAAGATGAAGTCGATACTACAGTGAAAGTCTATGTTGCGCAGGGCGATGTGACGCAAGGCCTTGGCAATGGCAGTTTTGCCAACCCCATGACGCTCAATGAAGCGCTGGCTGCCTCACATGAGGGGGATATTATTTATTTACTCGATGGCGAATATGATATTACCGCGCCGATAACGCTGAAAGAAAATCAAACGCTCTGGGGCAGTGGCAGTGATTTAGAATATAACGGTTTTTTACTCAAAGCGGGGACGGATGCTCAGCGCCCCTTGCTGCGGGTGAATAATACGACGGGAACCTCGTGGACAACGTGCGAAACCACACGATCTTGTGCTATTCATGTCACGCAAACCAGCAGCTATGGCGGCTTTGAACTCGAAGAAGTGAATACCGGCGGTACACAAGTTTTTAACGGTTTGTATATCAACACCGGGCTTAATGAAGCTATTAGCTTGACGGACTTAAAAATTCATGGCTTTGCAAATGGTAATGGTATTTTCGCCGAAGGCGGAACGCTGATTGCCTCGGATATTCATAGTCATGATAATCGTCGGGGGATTCGATTTAATACCAGAGCAACTACGGATTATTTGGAATTAACAGGCAGTCAATTTAATGATAATACGATAGATGGCGTTTTTATTGACGGCAGAAATAGCGAAATTAATACTATAGCTTATCAAATCAGTAATACTAGTATGCAAGGAAAATTGGAAGCTGGTTCAGATTCCTTAACAGTGTGGGACACAAATGTTTCAGTTAGTGAGAGCCAAATAAAGGGTACAGAAGATGGTTTGCGAAGGGCTCTTTTCTTTGCTGGAGGAGGCATGGTGATATTAAATAATATGGAAAAAATTGAAGGTCGAATTTATGTGGCTGAATCTGAACGTAATAATACTGTACTAACGATTAATAACCCCACTTATTTTGTAGGTGATTTTTCATTAACCAGCTCTGATCTTTATTCACACGTCACGGTAAATTATAAGGACAGTCAAGGACAAGAAGCACCTCCTTTTCATCCGACTGATATCAATGGGGCTTCCTGTGGTATTAGTGGTGGCGTAGGCAGCTGTAGTAATCCTCCTCCTTATTAACCTACTACTGTAGAGACCCGATAAATCGCGTCTCTACATTTTATTCTATGACGATTTTAGTCAATGCCCTATATCTTGTTTGAAGTTATTCATTGTTATTTCTCTGTGCGTTTTTTGTGTAAAAAATTGGCCCAGTGCTTGCGCCGCAAAGTTCCCTAAAGCAGCCCCTGTAGCGTAGGTACCTGTTTTCACTAAATTGATAAGGGCGCTTTGATCAAATGTGACAATCATTGTTATAACATCAATAATATAAGGTGAAATTAACGCAATGATATCGGTGAGATATCCCACCCAAGAATCTTGCCCAAATTGTGCTTTGATAATAGCAAGGATAGGGGTAAAGCTGAGACTTTGCAGCAAAGGAATTAACGCTAAACTCCCCATGCAATGCATTAAAGCAATTCCCCCAATAATATTAACGGTAATATCAATAGCGATACCGACATAATAATCAAAGTTGGGATAGCTTTTTCGCCAGCTATTAAAATAAGCAGAAGCTTTCAGGGCATGTAAAGCTTGTTTGGACATAGTGCTTAAAAAGGCAATAGAGCCTACAATCAGCCCGTTTTTGGCCATTTGCCCATAATTCAAAGAAGAGGTGGTTAGGGTGTTATCAAGAGATGCTTGAATATCGCGGCGTCTGTCAGGTTTCGTACTTGTTGCTTGGGTGACTTTACTTGTCATTGTTGTGCTTGTGGATGGTTTAGTTGTCGTTGTGCTGCTGCTAGTAGAGGTTGAAGGCGTAGTGCTTGGTGCAGTCGTTGTTGTTTTTAAAGTCGTTGTAGTCGTCGTCAGAGGAGTCGTTGTCGTAGAAGGGGTTATTGTCGTGCTAGTTGTCGTAGTTGTGGTGCTTGCGGGGGTAGTGGAAGTGGGGGGCGTAGTCGTCACTTGTGTGGTAGGTGTGGTGGTTGTCGTTGTGGCAGGCGTTGTCGTTGTCGTCGTTTGAAGCGTTGTCGTACTGCTACTGGTGGTTGTGGTGCTGGGCGTTGCAGTAACAGTGGTTGTGGTAGATTCCAACGTTGTCGTTGTTGCGCCAGGTGTACTGCTAACAATAGGCGCACCCGTGGTAGTCGTGGTTGTCGTGCTGGTGGGCGGCGCCGTAGACGTTGCAGGCGTTGTAGTGGTAGTTCTGCTGGTTGTGGTGGGTTTTGCAGTGCTGGAAGAAAAAATAGAAGAAATCGTAGAATAGATAGATTCCGAGAAGGAACTGGTGCTATGCGTCGTTGGACTTGAAGTAGAAGCCGATGAACTGGTGGGCGTTACAGAAGACATATCGATCGTCGTCGAAGGAGAAGGGCTGTCGCCGCCTTTCCTACTTCCACTCAGCGCACCGGCTACACCACCTGCGATGCCGCCTGCGATAAGTAAGGCCAAGGCTGCAATACCAGCTGTCCAACCGGGATTTTTACATACCCAGGCACCACAAGCGCTGCAATAGCCTTTTTTGCTGTGGCCACTGGAATTTTCTTCAAGAGGCAATCCTGTAGTGGGATCAACTATTGTATGACCTGTTTCTGTGACTCCCCAGACTTCTCCTCCACTGTCTTGAGACATCTGAGAATGAAGCGTGTCAGTTTTATAAAGAGGGTTAAAGGTAGAGGAAAGCTGACCTGGGAGAGGAGTTTGTAAAGTATCTACGTTAGTTTCTGTAATGGTAGCGTCTGGCAGTTGTTGTTGTCCTGTCACTACAGTTTGAGCCCATCGACCGCCTTGACCACCTGAGTATACCTCTTGTTGACCAGGCACTATATGCGGTGATTCTTGCATGAACGAAGTTGTTGTATAGTTTATTTCAGCAGGTCTTGTTCCAGAAATATTATTACTATAAGGAGAAGAGAGTGGTGGAAATATAGGTGTTGCATAATTTACTGGCTTTGGCGAAGGCGTTCGAGAGCGAATGCTAAATTCATCTGGGTCTGTATAGCCACCAGTAGGACTTCTTCTTAAACTTCCTGTAGGACTTGGCGTTTTTTGTTTTCTAGGGGGAGGTGTTAATAATTCTGCTTCCTCTCGCAAACTCCCGACAGGGCTGGATGTTCTTCTTTCTTGCTCAGCTGTAAAAACGTCAAAGCCGGGAATTTGATCAAAACCCGTAATTTCTTCGCCTTTCCCTTGCTGAGTTTTGGGTATTGCATATAAGGCAGAAGAGGGGGCTCTTGGCGGTTGCGCATAATAAAAGCTGGTTTCTTGAAGAGGTCCTGCATCAAGAGGCCGCGTATCTCCAGTGGCACAAAATATGCAGTTACCAGGATAAGTTTTTGACAGATATTGGGGGTAGGTTGGTTTATGACAACTATTACATGTAAACATTAGGAAATATTACCTATAAAAAAATTCGCTTGATTATAACGTACTAATATTAAGCCATTATTAATTCTGACTTAATATTTACTGAATGTAAAGCCTGAATAGTCAAAATAACAAGGGGAGATGTTAATTATCTTAAAATCTTTGTTTATTACTAGGAGAACCCTGAGGTTTCAGTTATAATTGCTCGCATAAATTTATAAAGTGAGGCTTCCAATGAAAAATACCATCAAAACATTATTCATGTCTTTGGGTTTAATTCCGGCAGGAATAAGTTTAGAAGGTTGCAGTAAGCCTGAAAGAACTGAAGATAATACCGCCTCTTCTTTTATCATCAGTGAAGCACAGGCCCAAACGCTTCAAAAAAACAATACCTCGCCTGCGCTTTTAAATAAACCACTAAAATCAAATTCAGTCAGCACACAGCGCGTGCCTGCTTCAACCCCTAAAACAACTGCCAAAGCAGCGGTACAAAAATCAGCAGCTACTTCTTCTGCTGTTGCCGTGAAAAAAGGGGTTGCCAAAGTAAGCCCGAAAAAAACTGCGACGTCTGCAAAAAATACCGCTGATAAAAATTCTTTTAAAGTCGTTCAATCTTCTCGCGTCACTGCGAGCGCGCAAGTCGGCAATTTATTTACGCCCAGCATCGATGCCATGATTCCTATTTATGGCAATGCCTCTCAAATTTTTTATGGTAACTTACAAGGCTACCGTTATGGCGACACATATCAAACCCTCGGCATTGGTGCAGGCTTTCGTACCCAAGTGCAAAATACTGCGCTTATCGGCATGTATGGATTTTACGATCGTCAAAAATCTTCGAATTCACAATACTACGATCGCTACAATATCGGTTTTGAAACCCTGCATCCCAAGTTTGATTTACGTATCAATGGCTATTATTATCCCAAGCAAGACAGCAGCACTATCAATGATTTAGGCTTAGGCGGCACCCCATACTTGGTCAATACCAATAGTGGTAGCAATGTTGCTTTTGCGCATTATTACAGTACCGAACAAGTCTATAGCGGCGCGGATGTTGAAATCGGCTCATCACTTTTTGGTGTCAAAAAATTACGCGGTTATGTGGCGTATTATAATTATGAAGATACCATCAACGGTGGAAAATTACGTTTAACCTACGATTTTAGCCCGCGCATTCAACTCTTAGCTTCCACCCAGCATGATGATGTTCGTGGCTGGCAAACGCTCACCGGTGTGCGTTACTGGTTTGGTAAAGCGCCGACACAAACAGGTACAACCCTTGATAGATTACTCGAGCCTGTAGTGCGTGATATGACAGTGGCCGTACAAGAATTTTCTAGCGTTCCTGTGGATGAGCTTCAAAATACCAAAGTGTATTTTGCCAGCGGCGATGCGGCTTCTGCTACAGGTAATGGCACACCTAGCAACCCCATGAGTTTAGAAGAAGCACTTCACGCTTCCGGCGAAGGCGATATTATTTATTTACAAAGTGGAACATTCGTCACCGATAAGCCCATTCATTTGAAAAAAGAGCAAACGCTCTGGGGTGCGGGCGATGCCTTAACTTATGAAGGCTATACGTTAATTGGCGGCACTACGGCGCCTGAAATTCAAGTGAGCAACAGTGCGACTGAAACCTGCGATTCACGCTATTGCGGTATTTATGTCACAGAGTCGAGCAATTACAAAGGGTTTAATTTGAGCGAGCTTGATACACAAGGCGCGCGTGTATTTGAAGGTTTTTTAATCAATGCAGAGTCTGCAGAGGGCGAAGTTAATATCAATAATGTGAAAGTGCATAATATGTCAAATACAGGAATTCGTGTCACTGCCAATACGCTTGCCACTCTTACGGTGGAAGATAGCCATTTACATAACAATGGCTACGCAGGGTTTCATGCGAAAAATGGTGATATTGTTATTAAGGATACAGAGATCAACAATAATGATGTTGGAATTTATTTGCAAGATGCAAAAAGTGTATTGATTGACACAACGCAAAGTCATGACAATACTAATTCTCAACTATGGATCAAAAATGGTACGCTTAATACAACCCCTTATCAAATTAATAGCAGCTCATTTTCTGGTGAATCTACATTTCAGCCTATTTTTGTTGCAATAACATTTGCTGAAGTAAACATGAATCAAGTGAGTATTACCAATACGCAGGAAGACGAAGCGCAAGATACAACCTTATATCTTGATGAAGGGGCTGAAATTATAATGACGAATCAGTCGAACATCATAGGTGGGCGCATTTATATTGCAGATGAAGATTTGTCTACCGGCATTGCAGGATCATTAATCATCGATACGCCCGATACTATTAATACAGATATCAGTTTTGTTGACCTGGGTTATTTCAACGTTTCTTATATTGATGGAACTACGCCAACCCAATTTGTTTTAAATAACGAGAGTCAAGTAGGCAATAGTTATCATTGTACGATTGCTGCAGGCGTAGGAAGCTGCTTTCAAATATAAAAACTAGGGCGTATAGTTAAATGTCGATACGCCCTAGGCTTTAATGGGTATAGATTAGATTCTTCCTTTTTGTTGAGTTCCCACTTTCATATGGGCAATCAATCGACTGGAAAGCATACTCTCCAGTCGGGTGGCAGATTCTACCATTCTTGGGTATCTTTGCTTTAAATCAATAACCGCTTTGGCTGTTTGCGCTTGAATGACTTTATCCAGCGGCGGGCAAGTTTTGTTTTGTGCGCTACATTTGGCATAATCTGCCATGGCGGGTCTCACCGCGCGATATAAACCATCAAAAAAAGCAGAAAAGGTAGTTTCCGGAATCGTCGGGAAAGTTCTGCCTTCTGCGATGCTTTGTCTGATACCTGCTTCTACATCACTGAAAGCTTCTTGTAATTGTTGAAAGGCTTGAACTGTAGGGCCATTGCCTTTTTGTGGGTCGCTTATTTCTCGGCGTTCAATATTGCGACGTTGACCTGTAGGAAAAGTTCGTCTTGAAGTAGAAGTTCTTCTGGTTGTTGAGGTCGATGAACTGCGAGACGTTGAACTGCTTGTAAAAAAGGTAGTCGGCACTGTACTCGTGGAAGTCGTCCTTGTTGAAGTACTGGTACTGGTATTGAGGGTCGTTGTGGTACTCATCACGGTTGTACTGGGTGTTGTGCTGGTGGAGGTTGAAGTGCTGGTAGAAGTTGACTTACTTGTTGGGGTTGAAGTGGTGGTCGTCGTCGTCGTCGGAATAATGGTCGTCGTTGTGGTGCTAATCAACTGAGAAGTTGTACCATCGGTTTGCGTCACGCTCATTGTTTCTGTAATTTTTTCGACCGTGGTGGTTGTCGTTGGGGTGGTAGGTGTTGTAACCGTCGTTGTCGTAGTCGTAGTCGTAGTCGGCGCAGTCGTTGTCGTGCTGG
>JBILMY010000153.1:0-3297 GCA_044375265.1 Gammaproteobacteria bacterium
GAGCCCAATTGAGGAGGACGGCCGCGGCCCAATTGCTTATCGCGTTATCGAGTAAATTTTGGTGGACTTGGATGTCCCAAAATTTTTCACGAGATAGCGATTCGCTTCAAACAAAAAATCCGCACGGGTTCCGTCCCCGAATGGGATATGAAAACTAAAATAATCTCTACCCTGAGTTTTTTGCAGAATCGTTATATATTGTTGATAGAAGGGCCTAAGACCTTCTTGAGTTTTTATAAATCCTTCCAATAAATCAGCATCATCAAAAACAAGCAGAGTATTTGATATGGTGTCTGTGCCAATAACTCGACTTTTATTGTGTAAGAAAATGTTCTTCCAATCTAGTTTCCCTCCAAAACCGCGCGAGAAAATTTCTACTATTTGGTCGCATTGGTTAACTAAAATAACTTTTCTATTGAGTCCGCAATAATAAAGCTCAGAAGGTAAAGGTAAGAAAGAAACAGGTGCAGGGGGTGAAAAATAAGAAGAGGCAAAATTGGCCGCTTTATAGCATATAGAAGAAACATTGTTAAATAAAGTGACTATTCCTTTGCCTGGGCTTGGCGTGGGAGGTTCATCGGTTATTTCAGGGAGAGTAAAATTTTCTAAAAGTTCAGTTATAGTAATTATATTTTAAGGAGCCACTTTTTTGTTTTCTTTAGTCATTATAACTTAATTAGTGTAAAGAAATTTAGATATTTATGGTAAAATTCTTATCTATGTCTAACGCAAGTCTTATCATGGCCTTTGTTTTCGGTGTTTATTTAACGCTGGTCGTAGCCTTTGGTTATTTTTCCGGTCGTTATACTAAAAATTTATCGGATTATATTTTAGGCGGACGCCATTTAAAAGGGCCGGTTGTGGCACTTAGCGCGGGTGCTTCAGATATGGGTAGCTGGCTGCTCATGGCTTTACCTGGGGCAGTGTTGATTCATGGACTCAATTATCTGTGGTTGCCCATTGGACTCATCATCGGTGCTTATTGTAATTGGCGATTTGTGGCGGCAAGGCTTCGGGTCTATACTGAAATTGCAGGTGATGCTTTAACGCTACCGGCCTATTTTTCAGGCCGATTTCCTGAGCATGCGAAATGGGTTCGTGCTTCAACTGCCATTGTTGTGCTGGTCTTTTTTATTTTTTATACCTCTTCAGGATTTGTTGCCGGTGCTGATTTAGCGCACCTCTTATTTCCTGTTGGCTTTCATACAGGGCTTCTCATCACAGCAGGTGTCATTATCGCGTATACCGCACTGGGCGGATTTTTAGCCATCAGCTGGCTTGATTTTTTTCAAGGCTCTCTCATGTTTTTTGCACTCCTTATCGTGCCGGCTGTCGCCTTTCATCATGTATCGTTGACTCCCTTTACCTGGGCTGCCGTAACGCACAACGCAGGCTATTTCAATCCGCTCAGTGATTTTTCTGTGTTATCCGTTTTATCCTTACTGGCTTGGGGGCTTGGTTATTTTGGGCAACCGCATATTTTAGTACGCTTTATGTCGGCTAAAAGCCATAAAGAAATTCCCATTGCGCGGCGCATTTGCATGTTTTGGATGACGATGGCGCTTCTGGGCGCAGTGCTCGTGGGTGTGGTCGGCAATGTTTTCTTTTCAAAATCTCCTTTAGATAATCCTGAAGATGTATTTATTGCCATGACCCATGCGCTTTTCAACCCTTGGCTCGCAGGCATTTTAATTTCTGCTGTACTGGCTGCGATTATGAATACTGCATCTGCGCAGCTCTTATCCTCCGCCAGTGCACTCATTGAAGATTTTTATCATCCTTTTCTATCTCCCAAAGCGAGCAACAAAACGCTGGTGCTTGGTGCAAAAATTGCAGTACTGCTCGTCGCGAGCATTGCCTTTTTATTAGCCTGGAATCCGAAGGGCTCAATTTTAGAATTGGTCTCTTATGCTTGGGCAGGTTTAGGGGGTGCTTTTGGCCCCGTGATTTTACTGAGTCTCTATTGGAAGCGTATGACAGGCAATGCAGCCGTCATCGGCATGAGCGGCGGCGCGCTGACGGTGATCGTATGGGAATTACTTGGTTATCACTTCGGTGGCTTTTTCGATCTTTACAGTATTATTCCGGCTTTCATTGTAAATATTCTATTGATTTATAGCGTCAGCTTGATGACGAAGACAACGGGTAAAAATACGCAGCATACCTTTGAACAATTACATAAAATACTGAGGTCTTAATATGAATCCAGAAACACTTCAAATCAGTGACAGTGCCGTCAATAAAGTCAAAGCTTTGATTGAAGAAGAAAATGATCCTGCTTTAAAATTACGCGTATTTGTGACAGGCGGCGGCTGCTCAGGCCTGCAATATGGTTTTACTTTTGATGAAACTGAAAATGACGATGACATGGCTTTTGAAAAAGACGGTGTGACAGTCCTCATCGATACTATCAGCTATGAATATTTAAGTGCAGCAGAAATCGATTATAAAGAAGATATTGAAGGCGAGCGTTTTGTGATCCGCAATCCGCAAGCAAAAACCACCTGCGGATGCGGCTCATCGTTTTCGGTTTAGTGCGTAAAATTCTCTTCTACAAATTTCCAATTCACGAGTGACCAAAAAGCGTCGACATATTTGGCGCGAGCATTACGGTAATCAATATAATAGGCGTGTTCCCAGACATCACAAGTTAAGAGGGGAATATTGCCAGAGGTTAAGGGATTGCCCGCATTGGACGTGCTTTGAATTTCTAACGTGCCGGTGCTCGTTTTCACAAGCCAAGCCCAGCCGGAGCCAAAGGTTCCCAAGGCGACTTTATTAAATTCTTCTTTAAATGCATCAAAAGTTTTCCATTTTTCTTCAATGGCTGCAGCAAGCTTTCCATTGGGGTTGCCGCCCGCGTGCGGCGCCATGGAGTGCCAATAAAAAGTATGGTTCCACACTTGCGCGGCATTATTGAAAATAGGGCCGGTGGTGGTTTTAATCAATTCTTCAAGTGACTTTTTAGCAAGGTCAGTGTCTTTGGTGAGATTATTTAAATTGGTCACATAGGTTTGATGATGCTTGCCATAATGGTATTCTAAAGTCTCTTTAGAAATATGGGGTTCCAAGGCATCCAGCGCATAGGGCAGTTTGGGTAATTCAAAAGTCATGGTAGTCTCCTCATAATAATAACGTGGTAGCTTATTATACCTTGATTATCATTGAAAAATAAAGCCTCGAGGTGTACAATGAAAGAATGGATATCAACGAATTTACCGTGCGTTTTCGAGCGGGTATTGAAAATAAAAAAATTCAATGGCTGGTGCTCAGTCTCCTCTTGCTGGGGATTGTTTT
>JBILMY010000130.1:0-3828 GCA_044375265.1 Gammaproteobacteria bacterium
GTGCCCTTACAAAAAATTGCCGATGCGCATTTGATGGGGATTGCGCCGCTGGAAGATACGGATTTACCCTTGGCCAGTTTAGGCATTGTTTTACAGGGCATTTTTTTGGCACCCAATAATAAATCGATTGCACTGATTCAAACCAGCGATGGTAAAATGAAAGCCTACCATGTGGGTGATACCTTGGCAGCGAATGTGAGTATTGTCGATATTTTAAAAGATTATGTTGTGGTCAAACACAATGGACAACTGGCACGCTTGACGATGAAAATTATGCCGCTTGATTTTTCTAAGATGACCTCAGCACAAGGATTATTTTCTTGAATAGTCTTGAAATTGTATTTCGTCATTCCCGCGAAGGCGGGAATCCATGGGCCCAATGGACCCCCGCCTTCGCGGGGGTGACGCCAACAAGTAACACTTTATAGGCTTATTTTTATGCACCACCAAAAACCACTAATTCCCCGTGGAATTAACCTTAAAAATCCTTTTCATTTGATTGCCGTGGGCTTTGGTGCGGGGCTTTCTCCCATTGCACCTGGGACCATGGGAACCTTGGTGGCCATTCCGATTTATCTGTGGCTCTCCACCTTCAGCGTACCTGTCTATACGATTGTGCTACTCATTGCTGTCATTATCAGCTTTGGTATTTGCGAAGTGGCTGACAGGGCCATCAGCGTACACGATCATCCGAGTATTGTGCTCGATGAAATTTTAGGATTTCTCATGACTATGTGGGCTGTGAGACCAAGTCTTATAAATATACTTCTCGGTTTTTTATTATTTCGCTTGTTTGATATCTGGAAACCTTTTCCTATCAGTTGGGTGAACGATCACATTACGGGTGGTATTGGGGTTATGGTCGATGATTTATTGGCGGGTGCAGTGGCGCTGATTGTCTTACAAATTATTTTGTGGCTGGCTTAAGATGTCTGACATTTTACTTGCAAAAAAAACACTCTGGGAGCCCACAGCACTTTCTGAAGAGGCCGTCGGTAAAGCGCTCTGGCAACTTTCTAAAAAAAATACGGATGAATGCGATCTCTATTTTCAAGAGCGTCATATTGAATCGTTTGTCCTAGAAGAGGGCATTATTAAAGAAGCCTCTTTAAACACAAGCTCAGGTATGGGCGCACGCGTGGTGCGCGGCGAAAAAACAGGTTTTGCCTATACGGAAAATTTAAGTGCAAGCGCCATTGAAAAAACGGCGAAAATGGCCGCAAGTTTGCTTGAGGGATCGACAACAGAAAAAGTACAAAGTCAGTTCATTGAAAAATCAGGCAAGGCTTTTTATCCTAGCCAAAGCCCGCTTTCGCAAGAGCAGACACAAGAAAAAATCGCTCTCTTACTGGCGATTGATAAATATACCCGGACACTCGATAAACGCATCATTCGTGTCAATGCCAATTTAGTGGGCAGTTATGATCAGGTGCTAATGCTCAATGAAAAAGGGGAATTATCCTCTGACAGCCGTCCGCTTATTCGATTAAACATCAGCGTGATTGTGGAAGACAATGGCAAACGTGAGCAAGCTTCCATGGGGGGCGGTGGGCGTTATCATTATGATTATTTTTTAAAGAGTGATATTCCCTTTGACTATGCGCGCGAAGCCGTGCGCGTAGCATTGTTAAATTTATCCGCGAGATCTGCGCCTGCTGGCATGATGCCGATTGTGATGGGCGCCGGATGGTCAGGCGTATTGCTTCATGAAGCCATTGGGCATGGTTTAGAAGGTGATTTTAATCGTAAAGGTCTTTCGGCATTTAGCGGACGCATCGGTGAAAAAGTGGCGAGTGAATATTGTACGGTCATCGATGATGGAACGATTGCTGATCGCAGGGGATCACTCAATAGGGATGATGAAGGGCAAGCGACAGAAAAAACGGTGCTTATTGAAAAAGGTATTTTAAAAGGCTATTTGCAAGACCGCCAAAATGCAAGGTTGATGAAAACCGCCTCCACCGGTAATGGCCGGCGTGAATCGTATCGGCATTTACCTATGCCGCGCATGACCAATACGTATTTTGCACAAGGCACACATACGCAAGCGGAAATGATTGAATCCATTGAGCGTGGTATTTTTGTGGTGGGACTCGGCGGCGGTTCGGTCGATATCACTTCGGGTAAATTTGTATTCTCTACCACAGAAGCGTATCTCATTGAAAAAGGTAAAGTCACGACGCCGATTAAAGGCGCGACCTTAATTGGCAGCGGGCCTGAAGTCATGCAAAAAATTTCCATGATGGGCGATGATTGGGCGCTCGATTCCGGCGTCGGCACTTGCGGCAAAGATGGCCAGCATGTGCCGGTGGGCGTAGGTCAGCCTTCACTCAAAGTGGATGAGATGGTCGTGGGCGGCACAGGGCAGTGATCAGCATCATTTCCTGCAATGTGAATGGATTACGTTCTGCCGTTAAAAAAGGTTTTCGCGATTGGCTTTTAAAAGAATCACCCGATATTATTTGTTTACAAGAAACCAAAGGGCATGAAGCTGATTTGCAAGAATGCTTGGTTCAAGATTATCATCCCTATTTTTATTCGGCACAAAAAAAAGGCTACAGTGGCGTCGCTATTTTTTCAAAAGTAAAGCCAATACATCTTGAGCGCGGTTTATGTTTTCCCTATTGCGATGATGAAGGCCGCTATATTGAAGCCGATTTCGGCACGTTTTCAGTCGGCTCACTCTATTTACCGTCGGGTACTTCTGGGGAGGAACGGCAAGCGGTTAAATATCAATTCATGGAAAAGATGCGCCCTTTTTTAGAAAAAAAACAATTGGATAAAAAACCTTTTATTATTTGCGGTGATTTTAATATCGTGCGCGGCAAGCAAGATATTAAAAATTTTACGGCGAATCAAAAAAATACCGGATGCCTTCCTGAAGAGCGCGCTTGGATGAATGCCCTCATTGAAGAGCAACAGTGGATAGACACGTTTCGTACTAAACACCCCGACGCGGTGGAATATAGTTGGTGGTCACAGCGCGCAGGGGCCCGTAAAAACAATGTGGGATGGCGCATTGATTATCAACTTGCCTCAATGCATTTAAAAGAGGCTATTGTAAAAGCCAGCATTTATAACGATCAGGTTTTTTCTGATCATGCACCGGTGGTAGTACATTATGACTTATAAAATTTTGGTTAATCCTTGCTCGGGCAGTGGTGAGGGAAAAAAACTCTTAACAGATTATGCGCAGCATTTTTTAATGCAAGAAACTTCGAAAGCAGATATCACTACGCAAATCAAAGAATTTGTAGGGATGGGAGATACGCTCGTGGTTGCTGGCGGAGATGGAACCGTGAATTTAGTGATTTCAGCGCTCGTTGCGCTCAATCTCTTAGAAAAAATAACGGTCACACTGTATCCTATTGGTACCGGTAATGATTTAGCGCGCGCGATGAAAATTCCTAGTCTGCCTTTTGAAGCATTTATGGAAAAACTCGCCAAGAGCACAGTGCAAAGAAAGCTTGGCGTATTTCGATTTAACGGGCGGCTCTTTACGCATTATTTAAGCTTTGGCATGGATGCTAAATGTCTGCATGAAGTCGATGCCTGGCGAAAAAAAATACCGACGCATCGCTGGCTGAATTTATGCTTATATGCATTTTCGGGGATTAAAAATTTTTTTGGTAGGTCGCATGAGATACGGATGCACATGAATAATGAAGTTATTCATCAAAAAGCCTTGTGTGTGATTTTCTCTGGGATCAGTTCTTATGGCGGCGGTTGTTTTTTAGAAACACCCAGCAGTTCGCATTTAAATAGCGTGGTGATTAACGGGCGCTTACAATGGATAAAACTCATGCTCACCCGTTTTACAAAACGACC
>JBILMY010000053.1:0-7054 GCA_044375265.1 Gammaproteobacteria bacterium
GAAGGCCTTCTTCACACACGCGGCGTTGCTGGATCAGGGTTTCCCCCATTGTCCAATATTCCCCACTGCTGCCTCCCGTAGGAGTCTGGACCGTGTCTCAGTTCCAGTGTGGCTGATCATCCTCTCAGACCAGCTATGGATCGTCGCCTTGGTAGGCCTTTACCCTACCAACTAGCTAATCCAACGCAGGCTCCTCTTAAAGCGCCAGGTCTTACGATCCCCAGCTTTAATCCGTAGATATTATGCGGTATTAGCTCGAGTTTCCCCGAGTTGTCCCCCACTTTAAGGCAGATTCCTACGCGTTACTCACCCGTTCGCCACTTGCCACCCAACTGTATTGCTACAGCCGTGCTGCCGTTCGACTTGCATGTGTTAGGCACGCCGCCAGCGTTCAATCTGAGCCAGGATCAAACTCTTCAATTAAATGAAGGTGACAGACGAATCTGTCAAATGTTGTCCTATGCATCAATACGCATAGCTAAATTTTTTAGTTTTTGGACGAGTTTCTGTTGAAATTAAATTCCAACAAGAACCCACACATATTGCTTATCTCAATTGTTAAAGAACAAATCCCGCAGACCTTTATCGTTGGGGTAGAACTGCACATTATACCGACATTTTTAGACTTGTCAAGTAATTTTATAAAATTTATTAAAAATTTTACGTCCCGGAAGTTCTTGATTTTTTGGACAGAAAGTCGATTATACGCGAAATAAAATAAATATCAAGGCTTTTTGAACTTTTTTTGTTATTTTTGATTCTTTTTAAATCCGCTTGAGATTGATTTAATAATTCAATTATGATTATAATGCTTTATATACTTCTTCCGTCATTCCTGCGGAAGCGGGGGTAACGCTAACAAAAGGACCTCTTAAATGTCATCTTTTATTCCTACTGATATTCACCGATATTCTTTTCATACGCTGATTCGGCATTTAGAATCACAAGGCATTGGATTGGAAAATATAGATTGGCAAGGTGATCTTTCTCTTTCTTTTCCTGCTTCAGATATCGCCTCATTCACCGAAAAAAAAGGAAAAATTGTACTCACCTTTACCCTCTTGAATTTACTGGGAAGCTATTCACCGCTGCCGCATTATTTTTTAGACATGAGTCTGAAGGATGCTATCGCAGGGCAACGATTAACGGGCTTATTACAGCTTTTAAATAAACCGCTACTCACCCTTTCTTATCAAACCTTTAAACAGTACCATCCTTTTATTGGCCTTGAAAAAAATAAAGAACATTATTTACAAAAGTTACGTAATCTTTCAGGCGTTTTTTTTCATCCAAAAAACGACAAGCTTTTCAGTTTCAGCGCGTATTTAAACCCACGTTCAAGAAATAAAGGCAATTTAACCAAAGCGCTGTCTCATCTGTTTTTCCCTTATCCTATCGATGTCAAAGACTTTGTATTGCAGTGGCAATCCGTGCCGATTTTAAAAATCGGTGCGGATAAAATCACCTTAAGTGATAACAGTGTGCTGGGCAATCGCTTACCGCACTTTCAAAAAAAAGTGCAGATCATTGTAGGTCCTATTCCTAGCAATACGGCATTGTTCTTATGGCGAGATAAAATACTATTTTCCGAACTTATCACATTTACAAAGGCTTATCTTCCTGCTACGCAAGAAGCTGAATTTTTGTTAAAAATAACAGCGGAAAATGAACCCTATCGTCGTATTGGAAAAGATCCTTTATTATTCGGTGAATTTTTCTGGCTGGGGAAACCCCACGACGGCCATTATGAAATACGGCTTCCCATTGCAAGATTTGGTTGAAAAAGCTAGAATAGCTCTGAATCACCTCTCCCCTTGCGGGATCTGACATTTAGGATTTTTATGAAAAAATATATCGCCGCTTTTTTAGTATTACTTTTATCTACCGGATTTGCTTATGCCGATAATTTTGTCGTAGGTACCGATTACACAGTATTGAGCACCACAGCATCCATGCAAAAAAATGTGGAAGTAATTGAATTGTTTAATTATGGCTGCCCCTGGTGCGATTATATTGAAACTGCTGTAGAAGCGTGGCAAGCAAAACTCCCAAGCAATGTCTATTTTCACCGCGTGCCTTTAACCTTTGAGCAAGGCTGGGATACTTATGCCAAAGCCTATTACTTTGCCGTGGCGCTCGGCATTGAACCGAAAATTACGCCCTTATTATTTGTCGCCATTCACGGCAAAGATGATACACAAAATAATGATTTAAGCGATCCGGCCACTATGGTACAATTTTTTGTCTCTCAAGGTGTACCGCAAAGTCTTGCCCAAAGCGCTTTCAGCGATACATCGCCTAGCATGATTGTGAGTTTACAAGAAGGCCCGACACTCATGAAAAAATATGGTATCAATTCTATTCCCACGTTTATCATCATTGGAAAAAATACCTATAAAGTCACTCTTGGGCAAGGTCAAGCCAAAAGTCCACAGGCACTGATGAATGCCGTTAACTATCTTATTTCCCTTGCCAAATAAGTGAGTCATCCTTTATTAGAAGGGTTAAACGATCCACAAAAATTGGCTGTCACTGCAAAAGCAGGACACCATTTGGTATTAGCAGGCGCGGGCAGCGGCAAAACGCGGGTACTCACGCACCGCATCGCCTGGCTCATTGAAGTCGATAATGTTTCGCCCTTTGAAATTTTAGCCGTTTCTTTTACCAATAAAGCCGCACACCAGATGCGAGAGCGCATTGAATCACTTCGCGGATTTCCCTCTGAAGGCCTTTGGATGGGTACCTTCCATTCTATTTGTCATCGCTTACTGCGTCTTCATTTTCGTGACGCGGGCCTACTGGAAAATTTTCAAATTATCGACAGTAGCGATCAAGCACGTCTCATCAAACGGATTTTAAAAGATCTGGGTATTGCAGAAGATAAATATTCCGCTAAACAAGTACAAGGTTTTATCAATCAAAAAAAAGAAGAAGGGCTGCGCGCACGTCATATTGAACCGTTTGGAAAATATGTAACAGAAACCTTGATCACTGTGTATGAATCGTATGAAAGCCAATGCGATAAATTAGGCCTTGTCGATTTTTCAGAACTGCTGCTGCGCACGGTAGAATTATTTCGCCAGCAAGAAATGCTGATAGCGCAATACCGACGACGCTTTAAACATATTTTAGTGGATGAATTTCAAGACACTAATGCTTTGCAATATAGTTGGCTTAAATTATTGGTCGGCGATGAAACCTCGCTCATGATTGTCGGTGATGACGATCAATCCATCTATGGCTGGCGCGGCGCACGTATTGAAAACATATTGCAATTTCAAGAAGAATACCCCAATGTTGCGTTCACACGGCTTGAACAAAATTACCGTTCTACCGAATCCATTTTAAAAGCAGCCAATGCAGTGATTGCTAACAATGGCGAGCGCCTGGGCAAAAATTTATGGACCCATCAAAAAACAGGTGATCCGATTTACTTATATCCCGCCTTTAATGATCTCGATGAAGCCGCCTTCATTGCACAAAAAATTGAAGCCGCCATGAATAAAGGGGATGCCTTTTCTGACATCGCTATTTTATATCGCTCGAACGCCCAATCACGGGTATTAGAAGAAGCGCTGATTAAACGCGACATTCCTTACCGTGTCTATGGCGGACTTCGATTTTTTGAGCGCGCTGAAATTAAAGACGTGCTGGCCTATTTGCGTCTCATGTTCAACTCGAAAGATAATACAGCCTTTGAGCGCATCGTCAATAATCCCCCACGCGGCATTGGCGAGCGCAGTTTAGAATTATTACGAGAGTATGCGAAAAATAACAATACCTCACTGTGGGAAAGTATCAGCCCCCTTATCTTGCAATTACCCGCACGTGCAGGCAATGCGCTGGCAAGTTTTGCTGAACTTATTGAAAGCCTGCAAAAAGAATGTGCCACATTACCTTTGCATCAAATGATTGAGAAAGTCATTGCACGCTCGGGATTGCTGCTTGAAATTCAAAAAGAAGGCTCTGAAAAAGCGCAGATGCGGCTTGAAAACTTAGAAGAGCTTGTGACTGCAGGACGTCAATTTTCCGTTGAGGCGGGATCTATTGAAGAAGCCCCTGCTTCTTTTATTCAAGATTTTTTAGCGCACACGGCATTAGAGTCTGGCGAGGGTGAAGAAAAAATTGATAAGAATGTGGTGCAACTTATGACACTGCACACAGCGAAGGGCCTTGAATTTCCAATTGTCTTTTTAAGTGGTGTAGAAGAGGGATTATTTCCGCATTATATGTCGGTAGACAGTGAAGCAGGTCTTGAAGAAGAGCGCCGGCTTTGTTATGTGGGTATTACGCGCGCCATGCGTGAGCTTTATATCACCTATGCTGAAGTCAGACGTTTGCATGGTAAAGAAGAATATCACATGCCTTCGCGTTTTATTCGGGAAATTCCTGAAGAATTATTATCCCCCATTCGCGCGTCACAAGCTATTTTTTCCAAAACGGAGCGCACCACCAAAACATCCGCTGCCATTGCCGCTTTACCGAGTCATTCTATTCCTTTTCAACTCGGCGACTCAGTAAGACATACCACTTTTGGAGCGGGCGTCGTGCTCAATTATGAGGGACTTGGCGAACATCAGCGCATTCAAATTAAATTTAGACAATCGGGCACGAAATGGCTGATGGTGAATAGAGCCCTGTTAAAAAAAGAATAAGGACAGCAGCACAAAAATCGGTAAGGAGGCAATCATGCCATCGATTCTGTCTAAAATACCGCCATGACCTGGGATCACCTTTCCACTGTCTTTCATGCCACGAAGTCGCTTAAAGATACTTTCAAATAAATCGCCCACGACAGAAAAAATATTGAGCAAAGTGACGGCGATCCAATACAAGAGTGGCGATTCTTTTCCTACGCCATAATAAAAAAACCCAATGGCTGCAACAACCCACAAGAGTAACAATCCGCCAATGGCGCCTTCAATGGTTTTTTTAGGGCTAATGCTAGGGGCGAGTTTATGTTTACCGAGCCACTTACCGGCCAAATAAGCACCCGTATCGGTAGACCAGAGCATACATAAATATAAGAGTAAAAAAAGTGTGCCTTTTTCCCGGAGTAAATTAAACGCGATCCACGCAGGTACTAGCGCCAAAACACCCATGAGTCCAATCACATTCTTTTGATGGGCAAAAAAAATACCCCTGTGATGATTGTTATGATAATAAAAAAGTAAAATAAAAGCGATAACCCAACTCAGCGCCCCAATAAGCAATACCCAAAAAGGCGGCAAATGAAGTGCAAGGAGAAAGGCAGTAAAGAAAATGAGAAACCAGATAACTTTACTGAGCAGCGTAGAAAGCCCCATGAAATTGAGCCATTCCGTCGCAGCCAACATAAAGATGGCAAGGCTAATCCAGCGAAATGCATCAAGCGAGCTATATAAAACTAACCAGATAACAATAGGTACTAAAACAAGCGTGGATATTGCACGGGTCAGCATAGGAATACCCTTATTGAAATATGGTGCCGAAGGTGGGACTCGAACCCACACGACCAAGGCCACTACCCCCTCAAGATAGCGTGTCTACCAGTTCCACCACTTCGGCAAGAAGCGCTTTTTATTTTGAGGCCGGTGCAGAAGGCACTGAAGGCACTACGCTATTATTAGGTAGAGGTGCAGCAGGCGTCTGTACAGGCACAGTTGTTGTTGAGGAATTCACAGGTAAATTTAAATTCTGGGAAGCTGCGCTATTTTGACTTGCAATACGCGCCAGCAAAAGGCATAAAACAAAAAAAACGCCCGCGAGTGCCAGCGTTAATTTCATTAAAAAGGAGCCAGAGCCTTGACTGCCAAACACGGTGTTAGAAGCGCCACTGCCAAAGGCCGCGCCGATATCAGCGCCTTTGCCATGCTGCAATAAAATAAGCACGATAAGCGCGAGCACAACGATCACTAACAAAAATACTAATACGGTTTCCACAGAACATTTACCTTTATGTCAAAAACAAGGATTGAGAATGATATCATTTTTAAGAGGCGTTTTCAAGAGATATTCCCCCGAAAAAAACGGACACCTTGCTAAAGAGAGTATAATCGAATTGTGGCGCGTTATTCCGTTGTCGCTTTATGATAATATGACGAAGGAACAAACTACTTTTCATTTTTGTATGATCGTTGAATTAAAGGAAAATAAAATGATTCGCCAATGGACGCTTTCAAGTAAATTTTATCGCTACAAAGAGTGGGAAGAGCCTTCAGTCTAGAGATTGGTTTCTAAAAGAAGACTGGGGGGAAACGATTCATTTTTATCATTTATTTTTTGGCTTCATTGATGGAACGAAAGTGGGCGGAGGACGAAAAAAATTTCTTTATACTATTGATCATGTCTCTTTTATTGTGTCTGTTAAAATTGGAAATAGTCTTCTTACCTCATCTGGATCAACACGTTCCCCTCGCCGCCTTGCTGGAGGAAGACTATTTTCTGCTTTTTTAAATCTTGAATGATAAATATAAGCATGGCTATCAGCAAGGTTAGGATCAAATGGCTTTAATGATAAAGCATCAATATTAGCAACAATTTGATGAGGTAAAAAAATATTATTTGAATCATCAAAAAAAGTATTTTTTACTTCTTTTAAAAAACAAGAATCGTTTTCAATAAGCCAATGTAACCGATAGACATATTTTTGAATAAAATAATAAATGCTTTGATTTCTTGATTGCTTCTGTGTTATAAAATCAAAATATCCATTATGCTGCGTAACAATATCAGATAAAGTTCTTTGATGACTTCCTATTATTTCTTTGGAGTTATTATCATTGAAATGTTTATGACTTTGGGCGGATGTTAAGAATGCCCTGTATAATTCTTTAGGTAAGTCTCGTATTTCAACAGTGATTTTATGGCCTATTTTTATTTGAGGACAACGAGTTAAAACTTCAGACATATTTTCTATTTTTGACAAATGAAAAGCATACTCTAAAGCAAACCAACTACATTCATTATTTGAGTGTTGTAACTTATTTTCAGCTTCAGTATTTAATATAAAATATTTTATATTAAATGAATCAAAAACAGTAAATAATTTTTCAAAGTAGTGATCCGAGCTAAG
>JBILMY010000055.1:0-7000 GCA_044375265.1 Gammaproteobacteria bacterium
AGTGGGTGTGATGCTCTTGATGTTTGGCGTGGGGCTACAATTTTCTGTTGAAGATTTATTAAAAGTCAAAAAAATTGCGTTACCTGGCGCCATTTTACAGATAGCCGTCGCCACGCTTATTGGGGGAGTCATCGCCCATTTGTGGGGTTGGAGTATAGAGGCTGCCTTTATCTTTGGCCTTGCTTTATCTGTGGCCAGTACTGTTGTGATGATTCGCGCCCTAGAATCTCAGGGGATATTGAATTCTATGGACGGTCGCATTGCGCTAGGGTGGCTTATTGTAGAAGATATGGTGATGGTCATCATGCTTGTCATGCTTCCTGCTTTATCACCGGGGCTTGGAACCAATGTTTCTTTAATTTTAACGGCATCGTTTTGGATCCCTATTCTTATCACCTTAGGCAAAGCCATCTGTTTTATCTTGTTTATGTTTTTTATCGCGCGACCTTTGTTTCCCAAAATATTGCTCTATATTGATAAAAGAGGATCGCGAGAATTATTTACGTTAGCGGTGATTGCTGCCGCTATTAGCATTGCTTATTTTGCTTCAAAAGTATTTGGCGTTTCTTTTGCCTTAGGGGCATTTTTTGCAGGGATGATGATGCGCGGCTCTACTTTGAGCCACCGTGCGGCAGAAGAATCTTTACCCTTGCGTGATGCTTTTTCAGTGTTATTTTTTGTGTCAGTGGGCATGTTATGCGATCCCAGTATTATCATCCATGAACCGCTCAAAGTATTGATAGTGCTTGCCATCATTTTGTTTGGCAAAACAGCGGCGGCTGCTTTATTGGTATGGTTACTACGCTATCCTTTGAGCACCGCATTAACGGTATCAGTCAGCTTGGCACAAGTGGGTGAATTTTCTTTTATTCTTGCTGCCTTGGGCGTCCAAATGGGCATTTTACCCGGGGAAGGACAAAATTTAATTTTAGCCGGCGCGCTTATTTCCATTGCTTTGAATCCCTTGTTATTTAAGCTCGTGGGTTCTCAGAAAAAGCGTAAAGGCGAGGCAGCGTTATCTTGATTTCGGCTTGACTTTTAGAGGCCTATTCCGTAAAATTATCCATTCGCGTTCCTCGATAGCTCAGTCGGTAGAGCAAATGACTGTTAATCATTGGGTCACTGGTTCGAGTCCAGTTCGAGGAGCCACTTTACTCCTTTGTTTGGAGAGATGGCCGAGTTGGTCGAAGGCGCTCCCCTGCTAAGGGAGTATAGGTCCAAAAGATCTATCGAGGGTTCGAATCCCTCTCTCTCCGCCAATATAATTAAAAAAATAGCCATGAGGCTATTTTTTTAATTATTTATTGATGAAGAGACAGGATGAAGAACCCGAATGGGTTCGACAAAATTGGCAGGATAGCCAATTTTGGACAGCGGAGCACTGCGACGCTGGCCCTGAACGATAGCGAAGGGTAATAGACCAGGAAGGTCTATTATAATCCCTGTTTTACCAGCATGTATAAAAATCCTTCCAAATTCAGAAAAACTCCTTACCAAAAACCTGGTCGTTTTGTTACACCTGATTGGCAAAAACCAGTCAATTCTTTTATGGGTGTTTTTTCAAATCAGGTTCATACAAAAGAGTATCTGAGCCACTGCCAGCAAGAAGGTTATTATCGTCTCGAACAAAGACAAGCAGAAATTAACCAAAGAACACAGCACCATCCTCAATATCATTCGGTATGGTTTCATGATGAAACCAACAAAGAAGGATCGGTGTTTGCAAAAAGTTTGCAGTCTTGGGGACATTTTAATTTATATGTGCAAGAAAAAACAGAGTATTTACTATTATCCCGAGAAAATCATGGGCCTTGTGAAAACAGTTTAAAAGGCAAAAATTGCCAGGGAGTTTTGTATGCGAGAGTTTCTTTGTCGGAAGATCATACGCTTCAATATTTTTGGATGAGAGAAAGTGCTTATATTTATCAACCTATTTTTTTTGAGTTTTTTCGGTGTATAAAAGATAGAGTAGAAGAAACTCAAGCCATGGGTATTATTGCAAAAACAGGTAATATTTTTAAGTTAAATATAACGCAAGATAGATATCATCCTTATTATTTTTTACCTCACATAAAAGATTTTGTGACAGACTTAAAAGCACGGCATATCATTGAAGATCAAAATATTATTGACATACCTTATACGACTTTAACAAGAAATCAAATTTATATTTCTGTAACGCAACAAATTGCAGGGAAAAGCCATACCAAATTTTTAGGTGTACATAAAGAATATTTATATTATGCAACTGATGGGATTGATGATAATGATTCTTATTTATATTATTATGCCTACGATATAAATAATCATGAAGTAGGTACTTTATCTTTATGTAAAAAGAATTTTTTATTAAATGGTGCACAAACTACTGGTTTTGTTATTCTGGATATTAGAGTGAAAATTAGAAGAAGAGGTATTGCACAGCAATTACTTCGTTATGCCAATTTTTTAAAAGACTGGAGAGTATTTGCCAATCAAAATTCATTCAGGCAAGACCCTACGATTACCTTACTTCCCTTAGGGCGTCAATTGGTAGAAGGCTGCATTCAAAAGGGTATTCTGCGAGCAGAGCAACTCATTGATATCTGGATGGAAAGCCCTGGCAATAGCGCGCCAAGCAGCCTAGACTATTAAGGGCTTTCAATCCTCGTCACCATCTGATACCCGCGCGGTAGCTTATGACCTTTGAGTCCACGCGAGCCTTGATAATGCACCAAATCGCTTTCTTTCAGGGTAATTTTTTTTGAGCCTGAATGAATAGTTAAGGTGCTTCCCGGTGTTAAAATTGCAAAGCCCACGGCATAATCTTCACCGGCTTTATAAAGGCTCATCGAGACATCGATCATCTTATTGCCTTTGCCTTTAGGAAGCGTCGGTAAATCTTTTAAAGGAAAAATTAAGAGATGACCCGTATGCGTAGCAATGGCAATTTTTGCTTTGGGATCGGTAGGAACAATGCCGATCGGTAAGACTTGTCCTTTGTCCGGAATATTCATGACCGCTTTGCCGCTTTTATTTTTGCTGATTAAATTTTCCACGGTGGTGATAAATCCATAACCTGCATTGGACACAAGCACGATTTTTGTTTCTGGCTCTGCCATGATGAGGGCATTGATATCGGAGCTTTCCGTTTTAATGCGGCCGGTGATAGGCTCGCCTTGTCCCCGTGCAGAAGGCAGGCTGCCAGCGCTCAGCGAAAAAGCACGGCCCTGTGAATCCATGAAGATAGCGGGCTGCGAGCTTTTACCGCGGGCCATGAATTTAAAGGCATCGCCTGTTTTATAACTTAAAGTCAGTGGATCAATCTCATGCCCTTTGGCCATGCGCACCCAATTTTGCGCTGATAAGATAACGGTAACGGGATCATGGCTGACAGGTTCACTTACACTCAGCGCAGAAGCCGCTTGCGCACGCTCAACGATAGTCGAGCGGCGTTTATCACCAAAGGTTTTGGCAAGCTCTTTCAATTCTTTTTTTAAGATCGTTTTTAATTTAGCGGCTGATCCTAGAATACTTTCAATCTCCCCTTTTTCTTCGCTGAGCGCTTTTTTTTCAGTGATGATTTTTGTTTCTTCGAGTTTCGCCAAATGCCTTAATTTTAATTCTAAAATCGCCTCGGCTTGTATTTCCGTTAAGCGAAACTTTTTCATGAGTTTGGCTTTGGGCTCCTCTTCAAAGCGAATGATGCGAATAACTTCATCGATATTTAAAAAGACAATCATGAGGCCTTCAAGTAAATGCAGGCGTGCATCTATTTTTGCCAGACGATAAGAGAGACGTTTTTTGACCGTGTCTTGCCTAAAGTATAGCCACTCCGTCAATAAAGTGTGAAGGGGTTTGACGGCAGGTTTACCATCAAGCCCAATAATATTCATATTGATACGATGGCTTGATTCTAAATCCGTGGTCGCAAATAAATGCGACATGAGGGCCTCGATATCGACGCGATTAGAGCGCGGCACAATGACGATACGCACTAAATTATCTTGATCAGATTCATCGCGCACATCTTCCACCAGCGGTAATTTTTTTTGTAGCATTTGCGCGGCAATTTGTTCAATAATTTTTGCGCCAGAGACTTGATAGGGTAATTCTGTAATAATGATATTACCGTCTTTTTCTGTGGTGTACCGTGCGCGCTGTCTGACGCTCCCCCCCCCTGTTCTATAAGCTTCAATCAAGTCTTTTTTCGGGGTAATAATTTCGCCACCTGTGGGAAAATCCGGGCCTTGAAAAATAGTGAATAATTCTTCGGTAGAGGCTTTGGGATGATCGATAAGATAAATGACCGTATCTACAACTTCATTTAAATTGTGTGGCAAAATATCGGTCGCCATTCCCACGGCAATCCCCGTCGTCCCATTGAGTAAGATATTGGGTAACATAGCCGGTAACATTTTAGGCTCTTCCACACTGCCATCAAAATTAAGCTGCCAATCCACGGTGCCTTCACCGAGTTCTTTGAGTAAGCTTTCAGCATACGCCGATAATTTGGATTCGGTATAACGCATGGCCGCAAAGGATTTGGGATCATCGGGGGACCCGAAATTGCCTTGCCCGTCAATTAAAGGATAACGATAAGAAAAAGGCTGCGCCATGAGGACCATTGCCTCATAACATGCCGCATCACCATGCGGGTGAAATTTACCCAGCACATCCCCGACCGTACGCGCAGATTTTTTATGCTTCGCAGTCCAGGCAAGTCCAAGTTCAGACATAGCGTAAATAATGCGGCGCTGCACAGGTTTTAGGCCATCAGAAATATGCGGCAGGGCGCGGTCTAAAATGACATACATCGAATAATTTAAATAGGCTTTTTCCGTAAAATCATATACTGGCTGCTTTTCATTAATCATGATTTTTTAAGTTCCTTTAATTTTTTTTGAATAAGCGGTAAACTTTTTTCAGCGGCTTTTTTCCCCGCATTCAATAAGACGGATTTTTGATCCACCGCGAAAATACCGGCTTGCCCAACGTCTGGCCGAATGACGATGTCGGCATCTTGAAGCAGTAAATCAGACATGGCCAGACGCGAAATTAAATAGGCGCGATTACTGATTTCTTCGGCGGTGCGCGGCATGGTGGGCGAGAGTTCTTCAGCAATATTCACGGCGATGATGATATCCGGATGATACGTTTTGGCAATATCGGTAGCAATCGGATCGCTGATGCCACCATCCACCAAGACATGCCCGTAAAGATGTGCGGGATCAAAAAGCCCTGGGATAGCCGCAGAGGCTTGTACTGCAGGGGCAACGAGTCCCCCCATGATGGGATAAGTTTTGCCGGTGGTTAAATCGGTAGTGATCACGATCAAGGGAATTTTTAAGGTGTCAAAGGTTTGATGCGTCATATTCGCCATTAAAAATTTCTGCAAACGATAACCGCGTAAAATGCCTTGCGATTCGGGGTAGTTATTAAAATCGAGTACATCGCCTAACGACAATTGCTGAATCAGTTTATCAAGTTGATCGGGGTCAGCATTATCCGCATAGAGCGCGCCGATAATACTGCCGGCGCTGGTACCCACAATGAAATCGATGGGGATATGATTGTCATGTAAGACTTTGATAACCCCTGCGTGCGCAATGCCGCGCGCGCCGCCGCCGCCTAAGACTAATGCAACTGTGGGATGTTTAGGAATAAACTCGGGCGCGGGCTGGGTTGGCGGAAGGTTAATATCCGGCGGATCGCCTGCGCAGGCAACAAGGATTAAAGAGAAAACAAGGATCGATAATTTTTTTAACATAATTTTCTAATGAGGAGGATAAATGGCGGTAATGCCTTTCAAAAGGGTACTAAATCCAATAGCGACGACGATGATCCCCATAATTTTTTCAACGACATCCATACCGATGGGGCCTAATTTTTTCGACAGCGAAGGCGCAAAATATAAGATAAGGCCGCACATTAATGCCAGTAACAGCATCATACTGGAAAGCATAATAAATTCAGGATGCGTAGGATAGGTGACGGATAAACCAATCACCAAGGGAATGACGCCCGGTCCTGCGCACAGTGGGATAGCGAGTGGAATAATCGCAATAGAGGCGGTCAAATTTTTAGTGGATTTTTGATCTTGCGTAGCAGGTGAGGGTAATACTAAGCTTACCCCGATGATAATTAAAATGAGCCCGCCCGTGCAGTTACAGGCGGCAAGGCTGATCCCAAAGAGATCTAAAATGAATCGTCCAAACCAAAAATCAATCAGCAGAATGACGGCAACAGCGATGGTAAATTTGCGCACAATATTGGCATGCTGGGCTCGAATGCCGGGCGTGAGCATAGAAAAATAAACAGCAGCGACCACGAGGGGGTTTAATACGGCGAGTAAATTAAAAAAGGTATTGATAAAAACAGTTACAGACATGGGTTTTCCTGAAAGATAAAATCAGGGTATTTTGACATAGAAATGGGGTATTGGACAAGAGGGCGTATTGTCTTGAACTGTGATTACACTGATTAAAATGATTAGCTATGATTATTCCCCTCCAGAGAAAAAATTGGCAGGACAGCCAATTTTTAACAGCGCCTTGGCGCTGGCCCGAAGGGTGGAGCGCAGGATTGCGCGACATAACGGTGGATGCCGAAGGCAGACGGGGTGGTTGATAATTATTTGATGCAGAATTTCTCACAAATCCCGTATAATACCCCCCATGTTAACTTACACTTTACTTGCTCAAGAAGGCCACGCCCGTCGTGGGGAAATTCACTTTTCCTCAGGGAAAGTGGCGCAAACGCCCATGTTTATGCCTGTGGGGACTTATGGTACCGTGAAAGCTGTGCCACCGGAAATCTTAAAAAAAATCGGCTCACAAGTGATTTTAGGCAACACCTTTCATTTGATGCTGCGCCCAGGAGCCGAAGTTATTGAAGCCCATGGTGGCTTGCATCAGTTTATGAATTGGCAGGGGCCTATCCTCACAGACTCCGGTGGCTTTCAAGTGTTTAGCTTGGGCGCACTGCGTAAACTCACTGAAGCAGGCGTCACCTTCCGCTC
>JBILMY010000056.1:0-6955 GCA_044375265.1 Gammaproteobacteria bacterium
GGGGCAATCCAATGAATAGTCTTGCTTTTACCCGGATGAGCTTAATTCCACATACCGATCGTTCAACACTCACACATCCTCCTAAATATTTATTTAATTGGATGCAAGAGCCTTCTATACGCGGGGGTGAAATTTTATTGGTGAATGGGCAAACTTTATATAAAAGACTGCTAAAAAACCACCCCAAAGAACTTCATATTTTAGAAGATAAGATAGCACTTTTTTTTGATGGTATAAATAAATTAAGTGCACCTATTTTTAAACGCACACTTGGTGAAAAAGTTTTTATTCGTTTTCGTGATGATAATTGTGTATTATTCTCAGATGAAGCAAAAGCTGCAATTGATATATTTAAAACGCTTATGTTAGAAGAAGTTGATATTCAGGTTTTTGAATGTGGAGATGGTTATCTATTAAATAATCATCAATGGCTTCACGGCAGAAATGCCTATACAGGACATCGACTTGTTTGTCGGATTCATCTTAACTAATTAACTAAAAAAGGGGAGCTTTTATGTTGTTATACGCTGTTATTTTGGCTTTAATTGCTGGAGCAATGAATGGCTCATACGTGACTTTTTTAAAATATATCCAATTGTCCAATAACTTTATTTGGGCTGTTTTTGCCATTTTTGCCTTTGGCATAGCCCCCTGGATAGCACTATTTTTATTTGGGCAACATATTTTCGCGCTATTTAATGCCCTATCAATTTTTCATTTTCTGGTTTTGATAATAGGAGGAATTCTTTTTTCGCTGGGCATGGTTTTATTTGTGTTTGCTTTGAAATATGTAGGAATGTCCGTCTCATTCATATTAAACATTGCTGCGGGCACAATTGTAGGAACGTTATTGCCGGTTTTATTATTAAATCCTCAAAAATTATTAACCTTGGCAGGGTTTATTCAATTGTTTGCACTATTTGTTTTTTCAATCGCTTTATATTGTATGTTAAAAGCCTCCGGGCACAGAGAAAGTCATTTAGCTTCCAGTAATACCTTTAAAGGAAAAAATGTTTTAGGGGTATTAGTGGGTAGCCTTTCGGGTATTTTAACTTCTGCGCAAGGTTTTGTTTATTCTTATTCTTTACCCTCAGTGTTAAAAATAGCAATAATGGTCAATACTTCTAATTTAACAGCAACACTAATGGTTTGGGCAATTATTTTTAATGCTGCAATGATTCCTTATGTTATCTTCTTTTTAGTAAAATTTTTTGGTGAAAAAGACACTGTAAAAAGCAAAAATTGGCCTAAAAGTTTTTTTTGGCTCATTGTTATGGCGCTTTTTTATTATGGAAGTATTGTCGTTTTTAGTAAAGCCAGTATATCCCTCGGTGATATGGGAAGTGTCATTGCTTGGCCAATGTTAATGATAATGATTATTCTAACATCAAACTTTTGGGGCTGGAAACAAGGCGAATGGCATGGTGCTGGAAAGGTAGCAATAAAATTTCAAAAATTGAGTATTTTATTACTGGTGATTGCAATACTTTTACTTACTGTTACAGGCGCTTTAAATTTGAAATGAAAATCAAAAAAATCCGTTAGGAGTATTTATGCCTATTATCGCCGCCATTCAAATGTGTTCTTCAGATAAAGTAGAAGATAATTTAAAAACTGCCGAAAGATTGATTGTAGAGGCTGCGAAAAACAATGCGGAACTTGTTGTATTGCCCGAAATGTTTGCTATTATGGGGAAAAAAGATACGGATAAAATTGCGGTAAAAGAAAAATTTGGTATCGGAAAAATTCAAGACTTTCTTTCAAATACCGCTAAAAAATATAATGTTTGGATTGTAGGCGGAACGATCCCTCTTGAAAGCACATCTGAAAATAAAGTATTTGCCAGTAGTTTAGTTTATGATAACCAAGGAAAGTGTATTGCGCGCTATGACAAAATTCATCTTTTTGATGTGACCTTACCGAGCGGAGAAAAATATCAAGAATCCACCAGTACTGAGGCAGGCGATCATATTACTGTTATTGATACGCCTTTTGGCAAACTTGCCGTTGTGGTATGTTATGACTTACGTTTTCCTTTATTATTTCAAGTGCTTCGAGAAAAGGGTGTGGATATTATTGCCGTACCTACTGCCTTTACTGAAAAAACCGGGAAAGATCATTTTCATACTTTAGTCAAAGCCCGTGCGCTTGATACTTTCAGTTTTGTCATTGCTTCTTGCCAATATGGAGAGCATGCCAGCGGTAGAAAAACCTATGGTCATAGTATGATGGTAGGGCCTTGGGGGAATACCTTAGATGAAATTTCAGAAAATAAAGAAGGTATCGTCTATGCCACTCTTGATTTGAATGAAATTCAAAAAGTCAGACAAAGCATTCCAACACACTTACATACTAGAAAGGATTTATAGTAAATGTTTCAAATGCTGCAATTAACCGATCTGCATTTAATGAAAAATGCTGAAGATACTTTATATGACATATGTGCTGAAAAAAATTTAGATAAGTTATTAAAGCATTTAAAAAGAGTTATTTCTGAAGTCGAGGCATTTTTTCTGACGGGCGATTTATCCCAGGATGAAACACCTGAGTCTTATCATCATATTGCCCAAAAAATAAGCCAATTTAAAAAGCCCGTATATTGGTTTAATGGAAATCATGACGATCTGAATATTATGACTGAGGTTTTTTCAGGGTATTCTTTATTTCATTTTTTAGAAAAAGTAAGGTTACATAATTGGGAGTTTATAAGGGTAGATACTGTAAAGCCGAGCAGTGCTTCAGGCTTTTTAAGCGCTCCTATTCAGGTTCCTTCTGCCGATTTTTATGCTCTTTTAATGCATCATCATCCCTGCCAAACAGGTACGCCTTTAATTGATAAATACATTTTAGAAAATCCTGAAAAATTGGGTGATTTTATTGAAGCTCAAGAAGTGCAGCCTAAAGTAATGATTACTGGCCATGTTCATGAAGGTTATGAATTGGAGTTTAATAATATTCCTGTAGTGACTTCGCCTGCCACTTGTTTTCAGTTTGTTAAAAAAAGTATTACATTAACTACAGCAAATACGGCAGGCGCTACTCTATGGACATTTCATTCTGATGGGAAATTCGAGCACAAGTATTTGTATGCCTAGTTATTGAGAATTATCTTTGTACTCTATAGGCCGTAATGAAGGGATTAATTTATCCAGCACGCCATTGATATATTGATAGGCGTTGTCTGGTGCAAAAGTTTTGGAAAGCTCAATACATTCATTCAGCACAACTTTATACGGTAAATCAAGGCGATGCTTTAATTCATAGGTGCCTAAGCGAAGCAGCGATTTTTCAATGGGACCCACAATAAGGGTCTTATCATGTTTTAAAAAAGGGTGGTATAAAGCATCAATGGCATTTTTTTCTTTTAAGAGGCCTAAAAAGATTTCTTGAAAATACGGGATATCATTTTTTTTCGGACTCATCTCTGATAAAAATTGCACGAGAATTTCTTCAGGATTTTCATGGGTCATTTCCCATTGATATAAAGCCTGGATTAAAAATTTTCGAGATTGATGTCGCGCACGGATGCTAAAATTCATAAGGTTTTCTTTTTCTTTTTGTGTTCAATGAGAGAAGTAATTTCTGCTAAAAATTCATCGACTTCTTGAAAGTCTTTGTAGACAGAAGCAAAACGGACAAAGGCAATTTTATCAATGGCTTTTAATTCTTCCATGACCCATTTGCCGATTTGCTGCGAGCTGATTTCAAGTTCAGTGCTGGTGAGCATACGCTGCCCCATCCGCATAACAATTTTATCAATGGCTTCTATGGCGACAGGGCGCTTTTCAAGGGCTTTAACAAGCCCGCGTTTTAATTTATCTTTATCAAATTCTTCGCGCGTATCATCGCTTTTAATTACACGCGGATAAGTGAGCTCGAGTGTTTCATAAGTATTAAATCGCGCTTCACACACCACGCATTCGCGGCGACGGCGAATGCGATTGCTGTCTTCCATTAAACGAGAATCAATGACTTTACTGTCGAGCGCATTGCAAAAAGGGCATTTCATGGATAGACAGGAAAACGTTTGCAGAGAGATTCTACGGAAGTTTTCACCTCAAATAATACTTTTTCATCAAAAGGATCGCGTAGTACTTTATCAATAAATTCTGCAACGGTTTTCATTTCTTCAACGCCAAAACCTCGCGTGGTTAAAGCGGGCGTACCTAATCGAATGCCACTGGTTAACGCGGGAGACTTTGTGTCACCGGTTACCGAATTTTTATTGACCGTGATATTGGCTTTGCCGAGTTGATATTCGGCTTCTTTGCCTGAGTAAGATTTGTCACGCAAATCGACTAAAAATAAATGATTGTGCGTGCCCCCTGAAACAATGGTATAACCCTTCGATTGTAAATGATAAGCCAGTGCTTTGGCATTATCGACAATGGCTTTCCCATAGATTTTAAAGCTGGGATCCAAGGCTTCTTTAAAGGCAACGGCTTTGGCTGCAATGATGTGCAGCAAGGGGCCACCTTGGCTGCCAGGAAAAATCGCAGAATCAATTTTTTTCGCAATATCAGGATGCCCTTTACTTAAGATGAGCCCACCGCGCGGGCCACGCAGGGTTTTATGTGTGGTGGTGCTGACCACATGCGCAAAAGGTAAGGGATCAGGGTACACGCCGCCTGCAACGAGTCCCGCCACATGTGCCATATCCACCAGTAAATAGGCACCGACTTCATCGGCGATTTCACGAAACCGTTTCCAATCGACAATGCCAGAATACGCGGAAAAACCCGCGATGATCATTTTGGGTTGATGCTCGGCGGCTAAACGTTCTACAGAGGCATAATCAATAATCCCTTGTTCATCGAGTCCATAAGAAATAGCGTGATACATTTTACCGGAAAAATTTACGGAAGCCCCATGGGTCAAATGCCCCCCTGCTGGCAGTGACATGCCGAGGATAGTGTCTCCGGGTTGTATCAGTGCTTGAAAAACTGCTGCATTGGCTTGCGATCCTGAATGCGGCTGCACATTGGCGTAGTCACAGTGAAACAAAGTTTTGGCACGTTCAATGGCCAGCGTCTCGATTTGATCCACAAATTCACAGCCGCCATAGTAACGGCGATTAGGATAACCTTCTGCATATTTATTGGTGAGAATAGATCCTTGCGCTTCGAGCACGGCGCGAGACACATAATTTTCAGAGGCGATAAGTTCCAAATGAAATTCTTGGCGATAGGCTTCTTTTTCAATCAGGGAAAAAATGTCAGGGTCGTGTTGTTTTAACATGGGTCACCTTATTGTATTAGGGGGTGAATCCCCCTCTTAACAAGAGGGGGCATCGGCGTAGCCGATGGGGGAGATTTATAAAACAGTGATGTTGCTAAAATCCCCCAGTCGACTGCGTCGACAGCCCCCTTATTAAGGGGGCAGAATATTTATTTCGTTTTACTCTTCACTGCAGCAGGCTTACTGGCCTTACTCACTGGCGCAGCAGCAGTTTTCTTTGCAGGCGTCATGCCTGTAGGAAAAGTTGAAGGCGACTCTGTCAGCCAGGTATTAATTTCATCAATATCTTGTTCATTCAGCGTACCCACCGCTTGTTTCAGTGCAAGTAAATTATTCACATAGGCAAAGCGATCTTCGGTGTAATTATTTTCTGCTTGATACAACGTGGTTTGTGCATTGAGTACATCCACAATGGTTTGCGTGCCTACTTTATAACCGGCTTCATTGCTTTCAAGTGCGGCATAAGCAGATTTTACCGCTTCTTTATCCGCTTCAATTTGGCTGATTTCAGCCACGATGCTCAAATATATTTGGCGCGTATTGGCAACCAATTGGCGATGGTCGAATTCTAAAAGTGCCAATTGCGCTTCATAATTATATTGCGCCGCATTGGTGGCAGCATTCACGCCGCCGCCTGAAAAGATCGGTAAAGTCACGCTGAGGCCATAAGCGGTGCTCGCCACATTATTATTGGTCTTGGTATCGTTATCCGTATAACCTGCGTTGCTGTAAGTGCCCGTTAAGAGCACGGTAGGAAAATGTCCTGAGAAAGCAATCTTCACGCCTTGGTGCACGGCTTGCGTATTAAAGCGCTGCGCGATGAAGGCTAAATTTTGCTGCTCGGCTTTTTTGGTCCAGCTATCGATGTCATTGGGCGCAGGGCTCACCAGCGGAATATCCTGGCGGAGTGCAGACAGCTTAGGATACAGCTGCCCCGTGATTTCGCGTAAGTTTTCTTTGGCAGTATCGACATCATTTTGCGCAGCGATATAAGCGGCGCGGGTAGAGTCGTATTGCGCTTTTGCATCATACACGGAGGTAATAGGATCGAGCCCGACTTTATAACGCTGTTGCGCGACTTGCAGTTGACGATAGAGTGCTGTTTTTTGTGCATTCGTGTAGCGTAAAATTTCTTGTTCTTGTAAAATATTAAAATACGCTTGCGCAACACGCATAATTAAATTTTGCTCAGCGGCAGCATAGTTTGCAGCGGCAGCTTTGACGGCTAATTTGGTTTGCCCATAGGTTTGAAAAGCGGTAAAGTTAATGAGAGGCTGAGTTAACGTTAAGGTATAAGCCAATGTGGTATTGTTGTTGGTTGCATCAATTGTTGAGCCATTCCCATTGAAGCCAATATCGGTTTTCGTGGTGGTGGGGCCTGTGAGCCAAGAGCCGGTCAAGGCGAGGTTGGGCAATAAAGCCGCAAAACTTTGATCGAGTGTAGCTGCTTCTGCTTTATAATTGGCGCGCGCCTGTTGATAAGTGGGATCTTGATTTTGCGCATCTTTCAATACGGTTTTCAAATCTACCGCTTGCGCAAAACAAAAAGGTAATAATCCCAAACATATATAAACGATTTTTTTCATATCTAAACAATCCTAACAAAGTTTTATTCTCACTTCTCCCCTTATGGGAGAAGTCGAGCCAGCGAAGCTGGCGAGGATGAGGGGTAACAATTAATTCAACTACCCCGTCTGCCTTCGGCAGCCACCCCTCC
>JBILMY010000057.1:0-6791 GCA_044375265.1 Gammaproteobacteria bacterium
TTGTATCATTGCTATTAGTCGCATAACTTATGGGCAAACTTCCCCACGAAAATATTAGTAAAGCTATTCTTAAAAAATTTAATACCATTTATGTTGCTCCCAAAATGCTTTAGCTTTTGATGGTGTTTTGTAGCGTGAAATAACATATCTTATTCCGCCTTGCGCTTCTTCAAGCCCATTACCAAAAGAGGCTTCACCATGTGGATTCAAGTAATAATTACTTTTATTTAATTGAAAAAGTCCTCGGGCACTAGATTTTGGATTTTTAACGCCTACTTGTCCACTGGATTCATGCATCATGATCCAATGCAAATCATCATACCAGGAGTCTGGCGCATTTTCCAGTTGCATGGCTTTTCGTAAATAGTTGTCTGCGGGGATTTCTGTGGTTTGAGTTGCTTCAGAGTTCTTATCAGTATTGGATGATCCTGAAGTTGCTGTCGGCGAAGGCCTTACTGTATTATTTTGTGTTGCTTGATGGCTGGTTGTTTGAGAAGTATTTTGTTTTGCAGGTGCTACACCGCCACTGCTTTTATCTAAAACCATATCCGCGCTTATATCTGTTTCCTGACAATGATAGGCAATAGTTTGTAGGTTAAAAATAAGATTATTGTCATCAGCTAATAATTGATTATTTCCAACAGAAAGCTCTATTTTTTGGCTCGACAAAATGGCAGCTTGTGCTGTATGTAAATAAAAATCTTTGCTGGTGGAAAGTGCAGCATTTTTTTGTAGGGTCATGTCATAGTCTTTTGTTACCGCTTTTATTAAATGACCTGAAAGTTGCACGGCTTGATTGTCTATTTCTTCTGCCCATGCTTTATCACAGTTTTCTTGATAAGTGGTCGTATGTTTTTTTTCTTGTTGGCTGTGACGATGATAATTACCTTGAATAAAACCCTTTTGATTATCACCTGAATTGCTGTGCGATTTTACAGTGGCGCTTTCTATAGACATAGGCGCAGAAAAATTTTGCGTATCCGTTTTCCATCTGATATTTTTTCCTTCCTCATTGTCTTGCATCAAAAAAGTATGCGCGCCACTTTGTAATTGCAGGCCCTGGTTTTGCCAGTTGAAAAGTTGCCCTGCATAGGATTGAAAAGGGTGAGAGTCCTGCACGTCATTTAAACTGCTTTGCATAATGTTTGAAGGCAGCGCCGCTAAAATAAAGGCTGTGATGTTATCAGTATGTGCCACAATAGCAGGCAGCGCTTCTTGCAACGGAAAATGAATCCCTCCTTCGTCATCGGCAAAGACTTGCAGCCAGGGAAGGGATATCGTCTGTAAAGAGGTATTCAAGGCTACAGGATAATTGCCTGTTTCATCGGGAATGGGCAGAATTTCACCGATATCGCTTCTTAAATAGCAGGGAATAGGGGGAGGATTTAAACTATCCAGACTTTGCGATAAAGGCCATAAAGTAAACTGAGCCAGTGGATCTTCATTTTGTGTGGCTTTCAGTAATTTTTTTTGCAGCACAACATAATTTTCAGCAGGCATGCCTTGCCGTATGAGCGTAATTGTACTTCCTGCTTTAATAGAAACTTGTCGACTTGTAATGGTTACAGTTTGAATGCTCGTGAAAAAATCATTATGAATTTGATAAGCAAAAGCGGTATTATTATCGAGGGATTCTTCTAATTTCTCATTGCAATGTAAAGAGAGGAGGGGAGCGCTGATCGGCGGAATAACAGGCACTCTTTGAATACCTTCAATATCAACTGATAAAGAGCCGACATCACATAAGATTACATGATAGGTTTTTTGAGCACTCTTGTTATCTTTTTGTAAAAAAGTAATGCGCTGAAGAATGAGTACAATGCGCTGGTTGCCTAATTGTAGCGTGGCGGATTGATAGCATAACGCTTCTATGGCTAAGTCATTTTGGGTATGAACAGTGAGCGTATAGCGCGCAGCGCCTGTCCAATCGCTGTTACCTTGAATATCGACAGCAGTTAAGTCAAGGTTATGCGAAGGAATAATGATACGATTTGCCATAATTAAATTTCTTAAAAATTTAATTATAATTAAATAAGAAATTTATAGCAAGTAGAGACGCATGCAATGCGTCTCTACGCCCCCTCAAACGCATTTTCCAGCCAATGAAATTCGGCCAAATCTTTTCCCACCCCAATGATATCAAAGCGGCAAGGGACTTTTTCAAAGAGATTATGTTTTTGAAGATACTGCAGGGCGGTGCGAATAATTTTTTGCTGTTTAGTATAATTGACTGATTCTAAAGCCGTACCAAAATCTTCATTTTTTCGGTAGCGCACTTCAATAAATACAATCTCATTTTTGGGTGATTTGGCAATAATGTCGATTTCACCGACTTTGCAGGTGTAATTTTTTTCAATGAGCGTAAATCCTTTTTGCTCAATATGGTGGATAACGCGGGTTTCGATGAACTTGCCTTTAAGGCGTTGGTTGGGATAAAAGGTCATAATGTGAGTAACTGTAATGAATCGCGTCTATAGAGCGTTCCATCAGTTCTCACGGTCGCAAGGGTGGTAAACGGTGCAATCGTACGCTCCGCAGTTAGTGTAAAAAAGGTTTGATTGATGCGTATGCCTACATTAGGCAGCGCCAATAAAGCCGGTAAATTTGTGCTGACGCCATAGAGATCTTGCCCTAAGATAATAGACAGCGGTGTTTGAAAATCATAAGGCGCAGGGAAAATGACATTGGTAAAATCTTTAGTCGGAAGCGTCCCGTCCGTTGTCGGAACTGTTGATAAATAAATAGGTAAATTGCCTGCAAAATAAAATTTTAAAAAAGGAACGACGCGACTGGCCGTTTCAGGCGACATTTCTAAAAAAATGGCTTCAATATCTTCGCGTCGGCGCGGTGAAAAATCTATCGGCGCATTGAGGAGTTTTTCAAGTTCCTTTTCTCGTGCTTCGCTTCCAGTAATATGAAGAGCCTGCGCAATTTGTGATTTAATCGTACTGGTATCATCTATAGAAACCGTATCGATAATTTTTCCACCTAAAGCAGTGTAAGCGTTTTGAAAGGTATAAGATGGTATATTATCTGAACTATCTTGAATGAGTAAAACTTGTGAAATTCCTTGCTTAACCATATCCTGGGCCATCTCGATGGCGATATATTTTGGGGTCAAGCTGACTTCATAGAGAAGTGTTTCATCCCTTTCTTCAAATGAAGAAAGCGCTAAAGTGGGGACATCGATATCTTCTTTTTTGAGTATAGCAGTAGTCTCTTTTTGACCCAGGGGGCCGATGATAACATTGACGCCTTCGCGCAGCGCCTGACGGTATAAATCTACCGCAGGTGTTTTGTCGGTATCATAAAAAACCATCGAAGGCAGAAGGGCGCCGTGCGCTTTAGCGGCATAATAATCTTGAACCATGCCATCAATAATGCCATTGCTATCGATGCTACGCTCGCCGCTCATGGGTAAGAGAACGCCAATTTTTTTTGCAAGCTTGATATCTTCTAGTCTGTCTTCTGCTTTATTATCGATTAAACTATTGAGAGGATGGTCTTTAAAATGGTCTTGCCATCGGTTTATTTGTTCTAAGAGCATTTGCGGATCGTTGCCATATTGTCGCACGATAAGCGCTAGCGCACAAAATCCTTGCAGCGTAATATCTTGATTATCTTGACTTAAGGGTAACAAGTCGCCTTCAGGCAATGCCAGTGTTTGTTGCCACAGCGTTTTTAATAAAGAAATTTGCAGCGTATTATTGGGTAATAATTTCAATGCGATGAGGTTATCGCTAATAGCATTTCGCCATTTTTTTTGCGTAGCTTCCATCGATGCTTTGAGTAAAAAATAATTAACTTGCAGCGCTGTAGGAAATGTGGAAAAATTAGGAGGGGGCAAGGGCGCTGCTTTGGATAACAATGCGCTTCGAACTAAGGTATAATAAAAAGCGTTTTCAGGAGAGAGGTTACTTTTTTTAACGGTTTTGAGTAAACGCTTTCCTTCTGATAATTGATGCGTATTGAATGCAATCACAATGGCATTGAGGCGAAGCTTCATTTGATCTTGCATTGATAGACTCGGGCTGTAAGATTCGTCTAAAGTTATGGCGATAGGATTGACAATAGCAGGCGCGTCAGCCAAGAGCAGCCAAGGCGTACTTAAAAAACTCAAGCACAAAAAAATTCTACAAAATAAGGGTATCATGACATCAGGGACTTTATATATCGTTGCAACCCCGATTGGGAATCTGGCGGATTTTTCACATCGGGCAGCATCCGTACTGTCTGAAGTTTCACTGATTTTAGCAGAAGATACGCGGCAAACCCATAAGTTATTACAACATTATGGCATTGTAACAAAATTAAAGCCTTATCATCAACACAATGAGCGAAAAATGGCGCCCAGTGTTATTAACGAATTAATGCAAGGAAGCTCTATTGCCTTGGTCAGTGATGCCGGTACGCCTGGCATCAGCGATCCAGGGGCTTATTTAGTGAATCTAGCCCATGCAGCAGGTATTAAAGTTGTTCCTGTCGCGGGGCCTTCAGCGCTTATTACAGCCTTATCAGCCAGCGGCACTATCGAGTCGGACTTTTATTTTGCTGGGTTTTTGCCCAGCACGGCGGCGCAGCGTCAAAAACGATTGGCTGAATTAAAGTCTTTGAATGTATCGCTTGTCTTTTATGAAGCGCCGCATCGCATACTTAATTGTTTGCAAGATTGTGTAAAAATTTTTGGAGAAGGACACAGCGCTGTGATAGCCCGCGAATTGACCAAACAGTTTGAAACCATTAAAAAAGCCCCTTTGGCTGAACTGTTCGCTTTTGTAGGAAGTGATGGAAATCAGCAAAAAGGAGAACTTGTGGTGATTGTTAATGCAGGGCATGACAATGAGGCGGCTTTACACGAAAAAGCGCAAGAGATATTTGCTTTACTTTGTGCTGAAATGAGTTTAAAAAAAGCGGTTCAACTTACGGCAAAAATTACTGGTGTTAATAAAAATTGGCTGTATGAGTGGGCAATTAAGACGAAATGAGGTATACTTTGTAGACTCTTATGGTGTTTTATTCATGCCAAAATGCCCCCTTAACAAGGGGGCTGTCGACGTAGTCGACTGGGGGATTTAATAAAGGCATTGTATAAAAATCCCCCCTATCGGCTTCGCCGATTTTTCCCCCCTTATTAAGGGGGGAGTTAAAAAAGTTTCTAAATTTTTATAAAGGGGGAGATTACATTATGTTCGCAAAACTCTATTTAACCGCACTGTTTACTTTTTTAGGCATCGATATGATTTGGTTGCTCGGTATTGCCAAATCTTTTTATGTCAAGCATTTAGGTTCACTCATGAGGACAGAAATTAATTGGGTTTCTGCCTTACTCTTTTATCTTTTATTTATTGTAGGGCTCGTGGTTTTTGTGATTGAACCTGCGCTTGAAAAACGATCGCTAGCCCATGCTTTTCTTTACGGCGCACTCTTTGGCCTTATCACCTATGCCACTTACGATCTCACCAATTTAGCCACGCTTGAAAGCTGGCCTTTAGTCGTCACGGTGGTTGATCTGGCTTGGGGTATGGTTATTGCAAGTCTGGTATCATCTATTACTTATTTGTTAGCTGTCATCTTTAAGTATTAAGGCTAAATACATGCGCGCTTTCATTACTTTTTTAGTATTATTCTTTTGTTTACCACAAGCTTTTGCTACATCGGATAACATTCCTCAAAATATTAATATGAAAAATTGGATATTTCCGCGCGAAGTTAAAAATTATCCGATGACGGCAATGGGCACCGTTCAAGATTCAGAGAATAAACTACTAGGCGGGCTTATTGCATTTAAAGGGACTGATGAGAAAACTAAAAAGACAAAATCCATTTTAGTCGCTTTTTATATGGATAAAAATGCGGCACCTCATTTTTCTACATTTGATGAATTAGAGGGCCCAGTCAACGCCATTGCTTGCACCAATAAAGATCTGAGTAAGAGTTTCGAGGGTGTCACTTCACTGTGCTGGGTAGGCGGTAATTTTCAGTTTGTGGATACGGGTTACAGTGAAACGGCGCAATTTGGCGGATTGGTTCAAGCGTACAATATTCTCAGTGCCGATAAAAACGACTGGGCAATGTCACGCGTCAATGGTTTTTATGATGGCACCGTGGAAACACTTAATTATCAAGAAGGCAGACTTGTTGTCACTGGAAAAAATTTATCCACCGATTGCCCTAACTGCAAAGCGGGCGAGCCTCAGCAAAGCTTCCCTACGCAGACAACAACCAGCACTTATTGGACGGCTTATAAATAGGGTTGAGATTTTCGTTCACTTTTAAATAAAAACTGGTTTCTCTCAGTATTTCAGACTATATTATATGTACCCATTGCTCCCTTCAGAAAAAATAGCTTATGTACCATTTGCACGAGTTCAAGTGAATGCGGCTTACTTTCCCTATATTGACAAAACTACGCTTATTGATTTTAAAAGAAACCGAATATTTTCTAAAGTAATGGGTACAGGGGAATTTGCTTTATTTTATGTAGACAAAGAAGCTTTAACCCCGATAAGAAAGTTTGTGGGTCATACGGAAGATATCACTTGTTTTGCAATAACACCGGATGGAGAAAAAGTCATTTCGGGAGACGAAGACGGTAAGATAATAATATGGGAAGTTGAAACAGCTACTTGTCTACACATTTTAAGGGGACATATAGGGAGTATTTCCTATCTTTTCGTCTCCCCAAATGGAAAACAAGTGATTTCAAGTACCACAAAATTGTTGGGAGGATATACCCATTCTCGATACATTTTTCTGAATAGATGGGATATTGAAACAGGAAAGTATGAATA
>JBILMY010000059.1:0-6766 GCA_044375265.1 Gammaproteobacteria bacterium
TAGAATGCAACGGCCAAGCCGTGGCTAAAATTTCCGATGAACCCAGCAAAACCATTTGCCTTGACCCCGATTATTTACATTATGTCAAACATGTCTTCAACATTCACTAAACCCTTTTTTATTACGTTCGAAGGCATTGAAGGTGTGGGGAAAACCACGCAGCTCAAATACTTGGCTGAAAAATTATATACAGAAGGATTTTCAGTGCAAGTCACACGCGAGCCTGGTGGAACACCGCTTGCCGATGATATCCGCCAATTTTTACTTTCTGAACATAAAGAAAGTTTAGAGCCCGAAGCAGAATTGCTGCTCATGTTTGCCGCACGTCTACAGCATATTAAGCGCGTCATTGAACCTTCACTAGAGTCTGGTAAAATTGTTTTATGCGATCGCTTTACGGATACCTCTTATGCTTACCAAGGCGCTGGTCGCGGTATTGCCACCCACAAAATTGAAGCGCTTGAAAAATGGGTACAAGGTAGTTTAAAACCCGATCTCGTTTTAATTTTAGACGCACCTGTGGAACTTGCCTTATCTCGCATGAATGCACGAGGCAAAAAAGATCGCTTTGAAAATGAAGCCGCTGAATTTTTTAAGAAAGCCCGCGACGCGTTTTTAGCACGCGCGAAAAATGATCCGTCGCGTTACGCTATTATTGATGCCACGCGATCGCAAGAACATATGCATGAAGATATTTGGAAATGTGTAAGAGAGAAATTATTCTAATCCAAAATATACAAAATATCTGCCCCCTTAACAAGGGGGCTGTCGACGTAGTCGACTGGGGGATTTATATTCTGTATCGTTTAAAAAATCCCCCCTATTGGCTTTGCCAATTCCCCCCCTTGTTAAGGGGGGTGTAAAAAATGCTCTCCATCGCCCCTATGATGGATTGGACGGATAGACATTACCGTTATTTTTTTCGCCTTATTTCAAAACACGCCACACTCTACACTGAAATGGTCACAGCCAATGCCTTGATTAAAGGCCATGCGTATCATCTATTAGATTATCATGTAAGCGAGCATCCGCTAGTATTACAACTCGGCGGCAGCGATCCGTTGTTGCTGCGTGAATCGGCGCTACTCGGTGAAGCGCGTGGCTATGATGCCATCAATCTCAACGTCGGCTGCCCCAGCCCTCGCGTACAATCGGGCAGCTTTGGCGCCTGTTTAATGCAAGATGCCAAGCTCGTTGCAAGCTGTATTCAAAGCATGCAAGACGCTGTGAAAATTCCGGTTACGGTAAAATGCCGCACTGGGATTGGCAAGACGCTCTCTTATGATTTTCTGAAAAACTTTGTACAAACCATTTCGGATGTCGGCTGTAAGACTTTTATTATCCACGCCAGAAATGCTTGGTTAGAGGGTTTAAATCCTAAAGAAAACCGCACCATCCCCCCGCTTCAATATGATTTTGTGTATCAGCTTAAAGAAGATTTTCCATTACTCCACACTGGCATCAATGGTGGCATTAAAAGTTTGGACGCTATTGATGCGCACTTAAAAAAAGTGGATGAAGTCATGATCGGCCGCGAAGCGTATCACAACCCTTATGCGTTTAGTACAGTCGATACACACTACTATAATGAGACGACGACGCCCCTTTCACGTGAAGCGGTTTTGCTGGCAATGGCAGATTATTTGGAACGAGAGCAAGAAAAAGGGACTAAACCCTGGGCCATCTTGCGCCACATACAGGGGCTTTATTACAACGAACCCAATGCCCGTATTTTTCGTACTAAAATCAGTGCTACGACTCAATTATCCCACTTGTCAAAAGAAACATTTTTAGCTACATTTCTTACATGAAAAACATTGGCATTATTGGGCTTGGCAAAACAGGTATGAGTGTGGCGCGGTTTTTGGCGGCGCAAGGCCTTGCCTTTACCGCCTTTGATACCAGGGATAATCCGCCTGAAAAATCCCATTTTGAAGAAAGCTACCCTACTGCGCCACTTTATTGCGGCGCGCTGGATGAAAGGTTATTGGCCCTTGATACTTTAATTGTCAGCCCTGGCATCAGTATTCACACGCCTATTTTTGACAAAGCGCGTGAAAAAGCTATTGCCCTCATCGGTGATATTGAGCTCTTTGCACAGCATCGCAAAGCGCCTGTCATCGCCATTACCGGCTCCAATGGTAAAACCACAGTCACCACACTCATGGGAGAAATGTGCAAAGCGGCTGGTATAAAAACTGCCGTAGGCGGTAATATCGGTACGCCTGCCTTGGATTTATTAGACACCCTTGTTCCGTCATTCCCGCGCAGGCGGGAATCCAGTGGGCTTCTGGAGCCCAGCTTAGACTGGGATGTCGAGGAAATTTCTCATCCCCCAAAAACGGAGGTATATGTATTAGAACTCTCGAGCTTTCAATTAGAAACCACTTTTAGTCTTGCGCCTGACGTTGCCGTGGTGCTTAATATCACAGAAGATCACATGGATAGATACCGCGATTTTCGGCATTATAATGATGCCAAGCAACGCATTTATCAGCAGGCAAAAACGTGTGTCATCAATCTGGATGCGCCGCTCGCTTACGATACGCTACATTCCGTCATCCCAGCGCAAGCTGGGATCCAGGGGCCCATGGATGCCCGCCTGCGCGGGCATGACGAAACAAAAATTATTTCTTTCTCGATCACACAAAAAGCTGATATCTATGTTTCTGAGAAGGGCGATATTATTTGTCAGGATAAAAAAATTGCGCATCAAAGTGAATTTATTTTACAAGCGCCGCATCACCTCAGTAATTTTTTAGCGTGCTTTGCAATGGGGATTGCTTACGGCTTACCGATAGAAGCCATGTTGACTGTGGCAAGAAATTTCAAAGGCCTGCCGCATCGCGCGCAGTGGGTGGCTGAAAAAAAAGGCGTGACTTATATCAATGATTCCAAAGCCACCAATGTGGGCGCAACGGTCAGCGCTTTAGAAAGTTTAGGACAAAGCTGCCCGGGGGAAATTATTTTAATTGCGGGCGGCGATGGAAAATCTGCCGATTTTCACGATCTCATTGCCCCTGTTGCGGGTTACTGCAAAGCGGTGATTTTACTGGGCAAAGACGCAGCGCTGATTCAAGCAGTTTTAGACAATATTCCCGGGCTTATTCTTATCAAAGTCAGTACCTTGGAAAATGCTGTTCAAGAAGCCCAAAGGCTAGCCTCTGCGGGAGATTATGTGTTATTATCTCCCGCCTGCGCCAGTCTTGATATGTTTAAAAACTATGAAGACCGAGGCCAGCAATTTATGGATTATGTGAATAGCCTCTTTCAACATGAATAACCCGCTGCAACTGATAAACGTCCCCAAACTTTACGATTATTTTTTAATTATTATTATCGCCTGCTTGCTCGCCATCGGCGTCCTCATGATCGCCTCTGCCTCTATGGCGGTGGCAACCAAACAATACCACCAACCTTTTTATTTTCTCATTCGCCAATTATTATTTTTAGGCATCGGATTTATTGCCGCTTTGTTTGTATTGCGTATTCCTTTAAGCTGGTTACAAAAAATGGGCTTCCCCCTCATTATTTTGGCCATCGTTTTATTAATTGCTGTACTTATTCCAGGTATCGGCCATTCCGTCAATGGCAGCCGCCGCTGGCTGCATTTACCGCTGTTAAATTTTCAAGTGTCTGAATATGTAAAGCTTGCCATGATCATCTTTCTCGCAGGATTTTTAGTGCGCCGTCAAGAAGAAGTTAGAACCAAACTCAGTGGTTTTGTGAAACCCATGGTCGTTTATGGCATCCTTGCTGTTTTACTGCTCTTAGAGCCTGACTTTGGCGCTACGGCAGTCATTGGCTGCACGGTACTGGCCATGATGTTTTTAGCGGGCATGCGTCTGTGGCAATTTGCGCTCCTCATTTTATTTGCGCTTCTCGTCTTTGGCATTTTAGCGATTTCTGCGCCTTATCGCGTTGCGCGCTTAACGACTTTTTTAAACCCCTGGGCCAATGCTTTTGGCAGCGGTTATCAACTCACGCAATCGCTCATCGCTTTTGGTAGGGGTGGCTGGTTTGGCTTGGGTCTTGGCAATTCCGTGCAAAAATTATTTTATCTCCCCGAAGCACACACCGATTTTTTATTCGCCGTGTTAGCTGAAGAGTTGGGGCTCATTGCAGTGCTTATTTTGATCGCACTTTATGCCCTTCTCATTTGGCGTATTCTCGTGATTGGCCGCCGCGCCGCCAAAAAAAATGAATTGTTTTCGGCATACATTTGTTACGGCGTGGCTGTTTGGTTTGCGCTGCAAGTCTTTGTGAATATGGGCGTCAATGCAGGAATGCTACCCACCAAAGGCTTAACACTGCCCCTCATCAGCTATGGCGGCAGCAGTCTTCTCATCAATTGCATCACACTTGCCATTATTTTACGTATTGATTATGAAACCCGCTTAAAGTCAGATGCCAGCCTTTCCGTTTATTGACAAATCCTCCTTATCCCATTATCATTCGTCTCACCTAAAATCTCCTATTTATACAACAATACTAAGGAAAAATAAATGAGCTATAATCCTAACACGGGCAAAATAGACCCCAGCTGGCAAACAATTCTTGGAATTCATGACATTTTTAACGGTGACAATACTGAAAAAGATTGGCAAGAAATTTTAGCTCAAGTGAAAATTTTACCTCCTAATAGTTTTTTAAAACAAGATTTTAATGGAAATACGATTGCGCATTTGGTGATGATAAAATTTGTTTTTAACGCATTAAAAGCAAATTTTGACTATACTCTTTTTTTTAAGATCATTGAAGTAATCGTTTATGAAAAAGGTTTTACAAAAGAAATAAGCCCTATCAACAAATGTAACTTAAAAGTCGACCCTAACATTATATACTTTATCTTATTTGCGATGGAGAAATCTATTGACGTTAGAGTATTTAATAAATTTGATATTAATTTCACAGAGCGCGTAATTTTAGTTCAAGATATATGGTGTTTAGTTTCTGATATTAATAATTTTTTATCATATAAAATCCTCCCTCCAAAGTATATAAAAAAAGAAAATATTGAAACAATCAACCCAGATTATAAAATTTGTAACGAAGATATGCTTGAATTAATAAATACTATTATTATAACAGATTGGGATAACTCAAAGCCAACTCCCATGCCTAGGCCTGATCAAATGCTGCTACCATCAGCTCTTCTCGTCAAACCCATTCCCATGCCTAGAGTTGATCCTAAATCTACTCAAGTAGCACTTGCGAATGCTGTTCAAATGAAAAATTTTATTGAAGAAGATGCAGAAGAGTCGAGAAAAAAACTGGCTGTCATTATGTCAGGATCAGTGCCTTTTAAAAAATAAGCTATGTACTGAAAAAGATTTCATGATATGATATGATATGAGCCTTTCTATGTGAGGAAACAATGAAAGGCAAAACCTTACTTATCATGGGTGGCGGCACAGGGGGACATGTGTTCCCTGGCCTCTGCGTGGCTGATGCTTGGAAAAAAGCAGGCGGCAAGGTTGTTTGGTTTGGCACGATGGCAGGCCTTGATGTGACACTGGTCCCTAAAGCCAGTATTCCTTTTTATCAAATTTCGGTCACCGGTATTCGAGGCAAAGGTTTAAGCGCTTATATCAAAGCGCCCTTTCAAATTTTTAGCGCTATCGTGCAATCTTACCGCTTAATCAAAGAACTCAAACCTGATGTGGTATTAAGCATGGGCGGTTATGTGGCAGGCCCAGGCGGCATTGCCAGCTGGCTCCTTCGAAAACCACTCGTGATTCACGAGCAAAATGCCATTGCCGGCAAAACCAATCGTATCTTAAGTATCTTTGCTAAAAAAGTCTTCACCGGATTTCCACATGCTTTCGCACCGTCCAAAAAAGTGGAATGGGTAGGGAACCCTGTGCGTGAAGATCTGCTGCATTGTCCTGCACCTGCTACGCGCGAATTTCATTATCCCAAAACACGCATTTTGATTATTGGCGGCAGCCAAGGCGCAGATAAAATCAATCGTACGATTCCTGAATTTTTAAGTTTATTTTCCAGTGAAGCGCGTCCGCTCGTGACACATCAATGCGGTCAAAAACTGATTGAAAAAACGCAAAGTTATTATGAAACGTTTCATTTGCACCCTATCCATAATGCAAACGCTTCTACCGTCATCCCAGCGAAAGCTGGGATCCAGGGGCCCATGGATTCCAGCCTGCGCGGGAATGACGAAACGAGAGAAAATCATCTGGTGCCTTTTATCGATGACATGAAATCCGCTTTTTTAAATGCCGATCTTCTCATCTGTCGCGCAGGCGCTTTAACCGTTGCTGAAATCAGCACCGTGGGAGTTCCCAGTATTTTGATTCCTTTTCGTTTTGCTGTTGATGATCATCAAACGGCGAATGCACAATTTTTAGTGAAAGAAAATGCCGCTATTTTGATCTCAGAAGAAACCTTGAGCGCTACAATGCTCTATGAGATTTTTCAAAGTTTGAGCGCTGAAAAATTACAAACAATGGCGATAAAAGCCTATGGTGCACAAAAACGCGATGCCACAAACACAGTCGTTCGCATTTGTCAGGAACTTTCTCTATGAACCGTTTTCATCGACTTCGTCATCTTCATTTTATCGGTATCGGTGGCAGCGGTATGAATGGCATTGCCAAAGTCTTATTACAGCAAGGCTATAAAGTTACCGGATCTGATTTGCAAAAAAGTGTTTTCACCACTGCACTGGAAGAAAAAGGCGCTACTATTTTTGAAGGCCACGATGCGCAGCATATTCAAGGTGCTGAAGCCGTTGTCACCTCCAGTG
>JBILMY010000060.1:0-6678 GCA_044375265.1 Gammaproteobacteria bacterium
TTTTTTAGGGCAAAAAAAAACGGGAAGTTACCTTCCCGTTTTTCATTAGTTCTAATGAACTTATTTAACCATATCTTTCAACGCTTTGAGCGCACGAATTTTTACTGCTTTGTGAGCAGGTTTCGCTTTGAACATGATAGGTTGACCATTAAAAGGATTAATCCCTTTTCTGGCTTTCGTTGCAGGTTTAGTAACAACCACGCATTTGAAAAGTCCTGGGAAAGTAAAGATACCATCTTTGGATTTTACATGCGCACCGATCAAACCACCTAAAGCTTCAAAAGTTTGGCTAGCTTGTTTTTTGCTGATCCCTGCTTGATCTGCTAAATAGTCAAGAATTTGACCTTTAGTGTAAGCTTTCGCTACAGTTTTCAATTGGGGTCCAGCTTTGTGAACAGCAGACGCAGCTTTTTTAGTTGTTGCTACAGCTTTTTTCGCAGCAGGTTTTTTTACTGCTTTCGCAGCGGTCTTTGCAGTTTTTTTCTTCGCGGTCATAAGTGTCTCCTCTTAAAGATATAGTTAACCACGCGCGAAAGATATCATAAAAAAAAAGGAAAAGCGAGCTTTTTTCAAAAAAAATCATTTTTTTTGCGAAAAAATAGGAGTTACGGTAAAATGAACGCTCACTGCTTAGGCTTTAAATTGAGGTACTTCATGCAATCTTCACCCCCAGAAAATCCAAAAAACGAGACGCTTACCCCTATTTTAGAAGGGTTTCTCAAAGAGTATCGCCGCAATCGTCGCGCAAAATTTTTCTTCCGTCTTATCATTCTTATCATTCTTATTTGCGTTTGTTTAAGTTTATGTACTCAAAGTGATGACAATGCCTTGGATGCTAAAAAACCCCATGTTGCCCTCATTACCTTAAATGGTGAAATTGGCGAAGGTGCTTCCATCACTGCTGACAAAACAATTACCGCACTGGATAATGCCTTTGGCGACAGTGGCACTAAAGCCGTTATCTTACGGATCAACAGTCCCGGCGGCAGTCCTGTACAATCAGACGAAATCTACGAAGAAATTATGCGTCTTCGTGCTTTACATCCACAAGTACCTGTCTATGCTGTGTGTATTGATATGTGTAATTCAGGCGCTTATTATATTGCCTCTAGCGCGACGGCCATTTACGCCAATCCTGCCAGCATGGTGGGATCTATCGGTGTTATCATGAGTGGTTTTGAAGCCGATAAAGCCATTGAAAAATTGGGCATCAAACGCCGCGTCTTTATTGCAGGCGACCGCAAAGACTTATTAGATCCTTTTATGCCCATGACTCCAGCCGATCAAAAAGCCATTCAGACCATGCTTAATATTGTGCACACACAATTTATTGCTGCGGTGAAAAAAGGCCGTGGGACACGCTTAAAACAAAACCCCGACATGTTCAGCGGACTCCTTTGGACGGGCGCGCAAGCCAAAGACTTAGGCCTCATCGATGGTTTTGGCAGTGTCAATTCTGTCGCACGTGATGTAGTGCATGAAGAGAAGCAAATTGACTATACGGTGAAATCGAGCTTCTTTGATCGCTTGAGTAATAATATCGGTACTGCCATGGGACGTGCAATTTTGAGTGAAACCCAAACGCACTTGCAGGAATAAATCATGACCTTATTAGATGATGCGTTTTATCAAAAACATATTTTCTTTTGCACGAATCAAAAAGATAATAACAAGCCTTGCTGCTTCGATAAAAATGCCAAGGCTTTATTTGAGTATGCCAAAAGAAAATCAGTAGAATTGCAATTGCCGCAGAAAAAAATCCGCGTCAGCCAATCGGGTTGCCTGGGCCGCTGTGAACTCGGCCCCTGTGTCGTTGTGTATCCAGAAGGGCAATGGCATCAGATTAAGGATGAAATGGAAGTGGATGATTTGTTGAAGTCATTGAACTGTGATTAAACTGATTTATCTGATTAACCATGATTATTTATCCGTCACCCCTGCGGAAGCAGGGGTCCAGTGGGCCCATGGATTCCCGCTTTCGCGGGAATGACGAAACAAGGTTACTATTGACGCTCAGCTCATTGCTTGATATAATCTCTCTTTATGAAAGCCTCCACTTTATTTTTATATTCCAGTGTTTCTTCGCAAACACCTGCGCTTTCTATTGTCTCCAACGTCTCTATTATTTCTATCATTATTAGCAGCCTGAACTAGCATTCTTTGCGGCTAGATCAGGGTTGTTAATTAGCAAAGTCTTTTACTGTTTAACCATTATTTTTAGAGACTTTTATCATGAACCGTACAAAAAATTTTTATCCCTGGCTTGTCCTTTTTTTCTCAGCCGCTTTTCTCTTTTATAAGTACCTGCTACAAATCTCACCGAGTGTGATGACCGCTGATCTTATGCAAAACTTTCATTTGAATGGTTTTGGTCTTGGCAATTTAGCGGCTGCTTATTTTTATACCTATTTAGTGACACAGCTTTTTGTCGGGCCGCTGCTCGATAAATATGGCTGCCGCGTATTAACGGCGCTCGCACTTTTATTATGTGCTGTCGGGGCGTATGGCTTTTCAACATCGGCGAGCCTCCACTCTGCTCTACTCTTTCGAAGCCTGATGGGCGTAGGTGTTGCCTTTGCCACTGTGAGTTACATGAAAGTCGCTTCTGTCTGGTTTAAGCCCGATCAATTTGCCTTGGTATCAGGCTTGCTCGCTACTGCCGCGATGGCAGGCTCTATGACGGCGCAAGTCCCCATGCAGCTGTTAGTCACGCACACGAGTTGGCGCGAAGCGCTGTATTTTACAAGTTTACTGGGTGTGGTATTAGCCGTTTTATTTTTTGTCGTCGTTCGCGATAAAAAAGGCAAAGAAAAAGTCAGTGTGCGTTGGAAAGATATGGGCGTTGTGTTAACCAAAAAACATAATTGGTTTTTAGCGCTCTATAGTGGACTTGCGTTTTCACCGCTTCCTGTACTCGGCGGCCTGTGGGGTAATCCTTTTTTAGAAGAAGCCTATCATGTCTCCGGCACTACCGCGGCAAGTTTATCAACCTTTGCCTTTTTAGGCTTAGCCTTAGGCGGTCCTTTATCCGCCTGGGTGTCTAACCTTGTAAAAAATCGCTATCGTGTCATGCAATGGAGCGTGTGGTTGTCGCTCGTTTCTTTAACGCTGGTTATCTATCTCAATGTATTACCCACCGTACTTGTGGGAGGCCTTTTATTTTTATTTGGCTTTGGCGTGGGCGCTTTTATGCTCGGCTTTACCGTGGGCAAAGAACTTAATGCCTTATTTTTAGCGGCTAGCGTTGTGGCCTTAATCAATACGGGAGATACTTTATTTGGCGCATTTACTGAACCCTTTGTCGGTAAATTACTCGATGTCTTTTGGGATGGCAAAGTCGTTAATGGCGTGCATCATTTTAGTGTCGCTGATTATCACTTAGCGTTTGTGGTACTTCCTGTATATTTACTCGTAGCCTCAGGCTTTTTACGTCTTCTTAAAAAATATTGTTAGTATTTTTCAATGATTCGGCTTTGTCTCGTCACCCCCGCGCAGGCCGGAAAAAATTGGCAGGACAGCCAATTTTTGACAATGCCTTTGGTATTGGTTTTCCCGAAGGGAAAATGCATGTGCAGGGATGCATATGCGCAAATCCATTGGGCCCCTGGATTCCCGCTTTCGCGGGAATGACGGAACTGCTATAATACCCTGCATGCAAAAACCCTTATCTTTATTCATCGCCCTTCGCTATATCCGCGCTAAAAAACGGCAGCATTTTGTCTCTTTTATTTCGCTGGCTTCTGTCATTGGCATTGCTTTGGGTGTCTGCGTTCTTATTACTGTATTATCCGTCATGAATGGATTTGATACGCAAATTCGCTCTAAAATTTTCAGCATGGCGCCGCATATTACGCTCACCGATCTCAATAACCGACTGTCTAACTACCCCGCTTGGACACAAAAAATTCAGACGCTTGAACCGAATGTCATTGGCAGCGCACCCTTTGTACAAGGCGAAGGCCTATTAAAAGCAGGCACATTCGTTGCAGGTGTGGGCGTGCAAGGCATTGATCCCCTTTTAGAAAATAATATCAATGATTTATCCAAAAAAATGGTCGCAGGAAAACTCAGCGCATTACAACCCAGCCGTTTTGGTATTGTTTTGGGCCAGGGCCTTGCCGATAATTTAGGTGTTGACATCAATGACAAAGTCATACTTTTTACGCCCAATTTAACCGTGACACCTGCAGGGGTATCACCACGATTTAAACGCTTCACTGTCGTGGGTATTTTTAAAGTGGGCAATAATTTAGGGGGCTTTGATCAAAACCTTGCCTTCATCAATTTACAAGATGCCAGCGCCCTCTTCATGCTTCCACCCAATACTATCTCAGGACTTAATCTAAAGGTTAACAATCTTTATACAGCCCCTGCTATCGCTGATGATATCAGCAATACCTATCCTAACTTGTCGGTCTCTGATTGGACACAAACTTATGGTGCTCTCTTTAAAGCTATCGCCATGGAAAAAACCATGATGTTTCTCATTTTATTTTTGATCATTGCTATTGCAGCTTTTAATCTCGTCTCAGGACTCGTCATGGTCGTGAATGATAAACAATCAGATATTGCGATTTTACGCACCATGGGCGCCTCCAAAGGTCTCATCACACGTATCTTTATTTTACAAGGCATGCTCCTTGGGATCCTCGGTACTTTTTTTGGTGTAGTGAGTGGTATCTTGTTGTCACTGAATGTCACTGAAGTCGTTAATGGGCTGCAGTATGTTTTACACCGCCAGCTTTTTCAAACCTCTGTTTATTTCCTCAATCAATTACCCTCTGAATTAAAAGTATCCGACGTTATTACGATCACCTTGTCTACGCTGGTTTTATCTTTTCTGGCAACGCTCTATCCTGCCCGTCAAGGGGCAAAAACACATCCTGTCGAGGCGTTAAGATATGAGTAATAAAATCACGCCGCTTTTAGAAGGCAAAGCCCTAGAAAAAATTTATAATGAAAATGCAGCACAATCTGTGAAAGTCTTTTCAAATTTAGATCTCAGTATTTATCCCAAAGATTGCGTTGCGATTGTGGGCCGATCAGGGGAGGGCAAAAGTACGCTCCTGCATTTACTTGGGGGGCTCGATAAGCCCTCAAAAGGTAATCTCTTCGTCGAAGGCCAGTCATATTATGATTTAACTGAAAAAGAGCAGTGTCGCCTTCGTAATCGTTTCTTTGGCTTTGTGTATCAATTTCATCATTTATTGCCTGAATTTACGTCGCTCGAAAATGTCATGATGCCGCTGCTCATTGGAAAGATAGATGCAAAAACTGCTAAAGAAAAATCGGAAGCGATGCTTGCTAAAGTAGGACTTTCTCATCGCTTACATCACAAAATTTCGGCATTATCGGGTGGCGAGCGTCAGCGTGTTGCCATTGCGCGCGCCCTGGTACATTCCCCTGCTTGTTTATTAGCTGATGAACCTACGGGTAATTTAGATGCGCAAACTTCGGAAGAAATTTTTTCGTTGCTGATGAAACTCAATACAGAACTTGGTGTCAGCATTATCATGATTACGCATGATATTGCGCTCGCCTCGCGCATGAAAACTGTGCTACACTTAGACGGCGGAAAATTAAAGCCGCATATTTAATTTACTAGAATATCACCTCTCCCCTTGCGGGAGAGGTCTGCGCTGCAAGCGCAGGGTGAGGGGTACTAAAATAAAAAATTTAAAACCCCTCATCCTCGCCAGCTTCGCTGTCTCGACTTCTCCCGCAAGGGGAGAAGTGAGTATAAAATAACTTTCTTATTTGAGGTTTCTATGACTTTTGTCGTGACGGATAAATGTGTCAAATGTAAATATACTGATTGTGTCGAAGTCTGTCCTGTCGATTGTTTTCGCGAAGGCGAAAATATGCTCGTCATCGATCCTGATGAATGTATTGATTGTGCGCTTTGCGAACCTGAGTGCCCGATTGGTGCCATTCTTCCCGAAGATGATCTGCCCCTCTCTAAAAAATCGATGACAGCCTATAATGCAGAGAAATCTAAACTATGGCCCACTATCACCGAAAGCAAAGCTGCATTGCCTGAGGCGGAAGACTATAAAGACAGTGAGAATAAAGAAGCATTTTTATTGTAGAGACGCGATTCATCGCGTCTCTACATAGGATAATTGATGAAAATCATTGTCAGCCGCAGCGATAACATAGGAGATGTCCTTCTCACTTTGCCGCTCGTCTATCTTTTAAAACAGCACTATCCAAAAGCGCATATTACTTTTCTTGGCCGTGATTATGTAAAAGCGGTTTGCGAGTACTGCCCTTTTATCGATAGCTTTTTAAGCTACGACACCCTTAATACATTATCAGCAACAGACGCTATTACTCTCTTAAAAAAAGAAGCTGCAGATGTTATTATCCATGTCTTCCCAAGACAGCGTATTGCTCAGTATGCGAAAAAAGCCGGCATCCCTATTCGCATTGGCACGAGTGGTCGCTGGTATCATTGGCTTTATTGTAATAAGCTGGTATTTTTCTCGCGTAAAAAATCGCCTCTACATGAAGCGCAATTGAATTTATTTTTGTTAAAGCCACTGGGACTGAGGACGGCGTATTCGCTGGAGGAATTGAAACAAATAAAATTATTAAGTACCCCTCACCCTGCGAACTTTGTGCCAGCGCATCATGCGCAGGCATTTTCTCCTGCGGAGAAAACCAATGCCAAAGGCA
>JBILMY010000061.1:0-6636 GCA_044375265.1 Gammaproteobacteria bacterium
CGTAAAGTTGCCATACACATTTTGCCCTTTATTTGGTGCAGGTAAGTTAAAGACATTATCCAGAATATCACTGTCACTGTTGTCTGTATAATCGCCCACATTATTTAATAAACTTAAGGCTAAATGGTATTGTGCCGCAATTTTTTGTAAGCTCGATTTACCACTATTCAACATTGCAAACGCAGAAGTCGCTGCTGTTTGAACATCCGCAGCGGCTTGATTTTTGGAGAGTAATTTTTGAATCGCAGGCGCAGCTTCTGTTAAAGGCAGTGGTGTGCTTTGAATATGCTGATGGATGCGGATCACCACAAGGCTGCCATCTTTTAAAGTAATGACGCCACTATTGTTACCATTGTTTAATACATCATTACTCCAGGCAGCAGCAATCACCGCCGGATCGGCAGCGATACTGTTCAATGTACTTTGAGAATTTTTATCAAATAAAGTAGTCGTTTGAATAGGCACGCTAAACATTTTAGCAGCAGGCAACAAGGTCGTTGCATTTTCAAAAGTAATATTGGCTAAATCATCACTTTTTTGCGAGACAATACCCTGCATCGCCTGTGAACGATATGCTGCTAACACTTGCGCGCGCACTGTAGCAAACGGTTTGATCACCTGCGGTTTGACTGCAATGAGTTTAATAAGCTCAATACCATAACGCGTTTGCACAGGATCAGAAATTTGCCCGGGTTTGAGTGACACCACGATCGATTCAAAAGAACTGTCTAAAGTGCCTTGTGAAAACCAGGGCAGCGCGCCCCCATTTTTCGCACTTAAAATATCTTGTGAATTTTTTTGCGCCAGAGAAGCGAATGAAACCCCTTTTTGAATTTGTGTTTTGAGTGCCGCAAGTTTTGCTTTAAGCGCTGCAATATCCGCCGCGCTTGCATTGTCAGGAATGTTCAGTAAGATATGTGCGACTTCAAACTGCGCGGGCGTTATATAATTTTGAATGTTTTCTTGATACGCATTTTGTAAATCGGCATCCGTTGGATTTACCTCTTTAGAAAGAATTGCAGGCGTCACTTGAATATAATCGAGGCTGATTTTTTCAGGCGTCATAAAATCGGATTGATGCGCCGCATAGTAACTATTCACGGCATCCATAGACACGGGTTTTGCAAAGGCGTTTAGCGAAAAAATCACATAACTCGCGCTTCTTGTTTCAGCAGATAATACGGCATAGTTTACACTTTCATTGCTAAGTGAAAATTCCGTACTGGTAATGCCGTGATTAACTTGATTGATGACAAGCGTATTTTTAAGTTCATCCATAAAACTCTGCGGCGTATAAAATAAACGGCTTAATACAAAATTGAGTTGCAGGTTTGAAAATTTACCGTCGACTTGAAAGGCAGGAATGGATTCAATCATATTATCCAACTGCAATTGCCCAATAATAAAACCTTCTTTTTCTGCGGCTTCTGACAATACTTTTTGATCGATAAGCTGATTTAAAATCATCGGCTTTAATAAGTTTTCTGCGTCAGGACTTTGAAAGAGCTGCGGCTGTTGAAGTTTTAAACGGCTATAGACATTATCAAGATCGGTTTGTGTGATGGTGGTATCGCCGACTTTCACCAAGGTATCGCTGCCGCTACCGCCGCCCATGAAATAGTAACTGATCCCCCAGAAGGTTAAGCTCACCACGATCACGATGATGAGTAGCCATACGACCCATTTTTGTAATCCATCTCGCATTTTTTGCAGCATTGTTGTGATCCTTAAAAAGTTTGGTTTCAGTTTCAAAAGAGATATTTTACCCTTTTTTGTTAAATTTCTCTATTAAAATATGATAAAATCTAAAGATAATACCTTAACACTTAAACTTACTATAAAAATTAAAAAATATGTATAATTGGAATTGCCCTGACTGTGACGAAACCGTAGCAACAACAGTTGCAAATTATCTCCCTGAAATACTGAGAGTATGTCCTTACTGCAAAATAAACGTACGGTTAAATCCTATTCAAATAAATATAAGATGCTTTATTTGCGGCGAAAGCACCGATAAAAATTCTATGGGAATGAATATCTGTAAAAAACATCGATGCATTTTTACACTCATCATTCAAGATAAACCTGTTCAATGCGATCTTCAAGTCATACAAAAAGAGGGGAAATTTTGTGTCGCTCACCGAAATGGAAAAAACACGCTATGTGAACATTCTTATGCAGGATTTTGGCGCTGCAAATCGTTTGGCTATTATTATCACAAAAATCATGTCTATTGCAGAGAACACTATGAAGAAGTTTCCCAGTATGGGCTGCCTTTTTAGTAGGTAAGCCAAAAAAGTAGAGACGCGATTTATCGCGTCTCATATTGCATGCGGCTCATCATAATCATTCCCTATAATGCAAGACGCGATAAATCGCGTCTCTACAGGGAAAATTTACGCAGCTTCAGCTTCTACTGTATTTTCGTCAGCAGTAACATCGACATCCACAAATTGAATGAACGCCATAGGTGCATTATCACCCGCACGAAAGCCTGCTTTTAAAATACGCAAATATCCACCGGGTCTTTCTTTAAAACGTAAACCCAAATTGGTAAACAATTTAGTCACAGTATCTTCATCACGAATACGATTGAAAGCTAAACGGCGATTGGCTAAAGAATCTTCTTTGGCCAAAGTCACAAATTTTTCCATCAGGGGACGAAGTTCTTTGGCTTTGGGCAAAGTGGTTTTAATGGTTTCGTGCTTCACCAACGAAGCAATCATATTACGAAACATCGCTTCACGATGAGACGTAGTGCGGTTTAAGTGACGACCACTGTGACGATGACGCATAATTATTCCTCTTCAGCAACTGCATCAGTATCAGCTGCTTTGGTTTTGGTGGTTTTTTTCTTTTCTGTTTTGACTTCTTTTTCAGTCCCTTCTTCTTTAGCAGGAGGTGCTGGGCGGAACAAATCCATGCCTTTAGGCGGCCAATTGATCTTCATGTTAAAAGATAAATTGCGATCGATAAGTAGGGCTTTAATTTCAGTCAATGATTTTTTACCTAAGTGAGGAATCTTCAGTAAGGTTTCTTCTTGTGCGCAAACGAGATCGCCTAAGTAATGAATCCCCAGACCCAAGAGACAATTTCTTGCGCGGACTGACAATCCAAGCTCTTCTAAATTTCTAAAATACATTGGATCGACATCTTTGCTATAACGGTTCGCTGATGCTTCGACATTGAGATCGGCAAAGACGGACAATTGATAACTTAAAATATTGGCCGCGCGACGAATAGCTTCTTCAGGCGATAAAGTGCCATCGGTTTCGACATCTAAAATAAGTTTATCTAAATCCGTACGGCCTTCTAAACGCGCATTTTCTACGGAATACGCCACACGTTTTACAGGACTAAAAGAAGCATCCACTTGCAAAGCGCCAATATTTTTTTTCTCTTCCGTTTTTCTTGCTGTCGCAGGCTCATAACCACAGCCTTTTTTAACGGTCATACGAATATTTAAACTGCCTTTACCTGTGAGTGAAGCAATATAATGATCAGGATTAGCAATCGTCACATCGTGATCGAGGGTAATATCTTTGGCAGAAACAACACCGGGGCCTTTTTTATCCAAAGTTAATACCGCGCTGGTTTTTTCACCGAGTTTAAACGCCACACCTTTTAAATTCATCAGGACATCAAGAATATCTTCTTGCAAGCCTTCCAGCGTGCTGTATTCATGCACCACGCCTTCGATTTGTACATCGGTTACAGCAGCGCCTTCCATCGATGATAATAAAATGCGACGCAGCGCATTGCCGAGTGTATGTCCAAAACCTTGTTCAAAAGGTTCCAAAGTCACTTTAAAGTGATTCTCGTTAATCTTATCAACATGGAGCTCTCTGGGCGTTAAAAAATCAGTTACTTGCATACAATTCCTCTAGAATTAAAATTATTTCGAATACAACTCAACCACGAGCTGCTCATTGATATCAGACGGTAATTCACTGCGTTCTGGCAGAGATTTAAATTCTACCGCAACATTGTCTTTATCGACGGCTAACCATTCACAGTTTGTTCTTTGTTCTGCGAGTACAATTGCCGCTTGAATACGACCTTGGCTTTTAAATTTTTCACGCACGATAACGATTTCACCTGGGCTGACTAAATAAGAAGGAATATTCACAACCACTTCTTTAATCATCACGCCTTTATGCGAAACGAGTTGTCTTGCTTCGGCACGTGTGCAGGCAAACCCTGCGCGATAAACCACATTATCCAAACGACGCTCTAAAATTTTCAGTAAGTTTTCACCCGTGGAGCCTTTTTGCTGACTTGCCAAACGGTAGTAACGTCTGAATTGTCGCTCTAACACACCATAGGTACGTTTCAAGGTTTGTTTTTCACGAAGCTGTGAGCCATATTCTGATAAGCGTGGTTTTTGAGCACCATGCTGACCTGGCGCCACTTCTGCTTTACATTTAGACGCTAATGCGCGATAACCTTTGAGTCCCAGATCGCGGCCTTCGCGACGGGATAATTTACATTTAGGACCAATATATTTTGCCATAGTAGTTTATAGTCTCCAATTACATGCGACGCTTTTTAGGGGGACGGCATCCGTTGTGGGGAACCCCTGTGCGATCTTCAATCGATAAAACTTTGTAGCCCACCGCGTTAAAAGCGCGAATCGTGGATTCACGCCCTGGGCCAGGGCCTTTGACTTTTGCTTGAATAGTAACAATACCATATTCATCTTTCAAACGAGAGGCAAGCTGCTCTGCAGCAACCTGCGCAGCAAAAGGCGTATGCTTGCGTGAGCTTGTAAAGCCTGCAGCGCCAGAACTGTTTTGTCCCAGTACATTGCCTTGCGCATCCGTAACGGTAACAATGGTATTGTTGAACGTTGCGTGTACGCATAAAATAGCATTGTGCACACTGGCACGTACTTTCTTTTTGGCTTTTCCAGCTTTTGCGCCTGCTTTACCTTTGGCAGCGCCCGTTGCAGCGCTTTTTGCTTTTCCGCTGTCGGCGCTAACTTTGGCGGTATCTTTTTTATTTTCTGTCATTTACTCTTGATCCTTTACAATGTAATTCTATGAAGCACGAATAGCTTTACGACGCCCTTTGCGGGTACGTGCGTTGGTTTTGGTGCGCTGGCCACGAACAGGTAATCCGCGACGATGACGAATGCCACGGTAGCAGCCTAAATCCACAAGACGTTTGATATCCATAGACACTTGACGTCTTAAATCTCCTTCGACTTTAAATTTTGCGACTTCTGTACGCAAAGCTTCGAGTTCTGCCTCGCTTAAGGATTTAATTTTCGCACTCGAATTAATCTTTGCATCTGCGCAAATTTTTCGTGCGCGGGTTCTACCAATACCGTAGATCGCTGTTAAAGCGACTTCAGCATGTTTTTGATCAGGAACATTTATACCGGCAATACGCGCCATCTGGGCACTCCAAAAAGTTTTAAGTTAAGTAAAAGGGTCATATTATATAGAAAATCACTGTAAAATGCAATGCTTTCTAATAGCTTACCCCTGTTTTTGTTTGTGTCTTGCTTCTGCTGAGCAAATCACGCGAACGATACCTTTACGTCGTACAATTTTGCAATTACGACACATTTTTTTCACGGAAGGTGTTACTTTCATTTTTTCTCTCCGATTATTATCGAAACAATCCGCCCGAAGGCAAACCGCGATCTTTATTTTTTCGTATCAATGATTCATATTGATGCGATACCAAATGCGATTGAACTTGCGCCATAAAATCCATCAAGACAACCACAATAATCAGAAGTGAGGTTCCACCAAAATAAAATGGTACATTCCAAAAAATCATCATAATTTGTGGGATAAGCGCAACGCCTACTAAATAAATCGACCCAACAAACGTCAGTCGTGTCATCACGTTATCGATGTATTGCGTAGTATTTTCACCGGGACGAATACCGGGAATAAACGCGCCCGCTTTTTTTAAATTATCTGCCGTATCTTTGGGGCTCATGGTAAGGGACGTATAAAAAAACGCAAAGAAAATAATAAGGGTGGCATACATAATTAAATACACGGGTTGCCCTGGCGATAAAATAAGACCAATTTCAGCAAGCCAATGCATATTGGGTGCATTACCAAACCATGAAGCGAGTGCTGCCGGAAACATAATGATACTGGAGGCAAAAATCGGCGGAATAACGCCCGACATATTGAGTTTAAACGGTAAGTGTGAACTTTGCGCCGCCATCATTTTATTGCCTTGTTGGCGCTGCGGATAATTAATTTTAATCCGACGCTGCGCAGATTCGACAAATACGACAAAAGCGGTGACACCAATGATAATAAGGAAGATAAGCAGTAAAGACAAAACAGACATTTCGCCTTGTTTGGCTTGTGAAAACGTACGCGCCACTGCGCCTGGTAATCCTGCCACGATCCCTGCAAAGATGATAAGAGAAATACCATTCCCTACGCCACGCTCTGTCATTTGCTCACCGAGCCACATTAAAAATAATGTACCGGTGGTTAAGGTTAATACCGCAACAAAATAAAATTCAAACGAGGTTTCTAAAGCAATACCTTGCGAGGCCAAAAGTTTGGCCATACCAAAAGCTTGCACCATCGCTAAAAACAAGGTGAATATGCGCGTGTATTGATTGATTTTACGGCGCCCTGATTCGCCTTCTTTTTT
>JBILMY010000062.1:0-6587 GCA_044375265.1 Gammaproteobacteria bacterium
AACTTAACACGCGCAGCGGTAGAGCTTGCCAAAGAGTGGCGTACCGATAAAATGTTACGTCATTTAGAAGCGCTCCTCATCGTCGCCGACAAAGATACCTCCCTTCTCATTACTGGGAATGGTGATGTGATTGAACCAGAGGACGGCATTATCGCCATCGGCTCAGGCGGTAATTATGCTGGCGCTGCTGCAAAAGCCCTTGTGAATAATACCGATTTACCAGCGCTCGACATTGTGAAAAAAGCCATGGGTATTGCTGCTGATATGTGTGTCTTTACCAATACCCATTTAACCCTTGAAACGCTTGATCCCGCTTAGGAACATTGAATGATATCCCCCGATTTAACCCCGAAAAAAATTAAAGCTGAACTCGATAAACATATTATTGGTCAAGACGATGCGAAGAAAGCTGTCGCTAATGCGCTTCGTAATCGCTGGCGCCGTATGCAAGTGGCCGAAGATTTGCGTCCTGAAATCACCCCTAAAAATATTTTAATGATTGGGCCTACGGGTGTTGGAAAAACGGAAATTGCCCGAAGATTGGCTAAAATTTGTAATGCGCCTTTTATAAAAGTGGAAGCCACAAAATTTACGGAAATTGGTTATGTGGGCCGCGATGTAGAATCCATCATTCGTGATTTGGCAGATATCGGCATTAAAATGTTTAAACAGCAAGCCATGGAACGCGTTCAAGAAAAAGCAAAGCTCGCCGCTGAAGAGCGTATTTTGGATGAGCTTTTACCCAAACCCAAACATAGTTCAACTGAAATTTCTGCAGAAGAAAAAAAAGAAAGTAAAGATTCTGCAACCCGTAAATTACTGCGAAAACAGTTACGCGAAGGCAAGCTAGATGATCGTGAAGTCGAAGTGTTATTTAACGATCAATACAATATTGAAATTGTGTCGCCCCCAGGCATGGAAGAAATGAGCCAGCAAATTCAGGATATGATGAAGCAATTGCGCTCGGATACGCAGAAGAAACCTAAGAAAATTAAAGTCAAAGATGCGATGAAACTGACCATCGATGATGAAGCTTTAAAAATGATCGATGAAGAAGATTACCGCGCTGAGGCTATTCACGCCATTGAAGAAAATGGGATTGTCTTCATTGATGAAATTGACAAAATTGCCAAACGGGCTGATCGCACGGGTTCTGATGTTTCTCGGGAAGGCGTGCAGCGCGATTTATTGCCACTCGTCGAAGGTTGCACGGTGAGCACCAAATATGGTCTCATTAAAACCGATCATATTTTATTTATTACCTCTGGTGCGTTTCATTATTCCAAGCCTTCAGATTTAGCGGCGGAATTACAGGGTCGCCTCCCTATTCGCGTAGAATTAAAAGCCCTCACCGCAGCTGATTTTGTGCGGATTTTGACAGAGCCTCATGCCTGTTTGATTGAACAATATAAAGCGCTTTTAGCCACAGAAAATATTACACTGGTTTTCAAAAAAGATGCTATTGAGCGGATTGCACAAATCGCTTATGACGTTAATGAGCGCATTGAAAATATTGGCGCACGTCGCTTATATACTGTAATGGAACGATTGATGGATACATTATCGTATGATGCTGATGAAAAAGCCGGTAGCAAAATTACGATTAACGCCGCTTATGTTGATACACATTTGAAAGAGCTGGCGAAAAATGAAGATTTGAGCAAGTATATTTTATAAAATTTATATGATTATTCTTAAAAGGCAATCTGCCCACTTAATAAGGGGGCTGTCGACATCGTCGACTGGGGGATTTATTTTAAAACACTGCTTTATAAATCTCCCCATCAGCTTCGCTGATTGCCCCTCTTATTAAGAGGGGTATTTAAACAATATGAGCATACTTACAAAATTCGACCCCTATTATCGCATTCCTGAAAATAAAGCTGTTGAGGCTTTGTTAAACAGTGTCACGTTCACTAGCAGCGAACAAAAAACGATTCATGATAGCGCTTTTGCTTTAGTTGAAAAAATTCGTGAAACGCGACAAAAGCAAAGTGGCATTGAATCTTTTTTATCTGCTTATGGGCTGTCAACGGAAGAAGGCATTGCCCTCATGTGTATCGCCGAAGCCATGCTTCGAATCCCTGACGCAGAAACCAAAGACAAATTGATTAAGGATAAATTTTCACAAACACATTTTGTACCTAAAGTAGGTGATAATCCTTCCCTCTTTGTCAATGTTGCTTCTTTTGCGCTGATGCTCACCGGTAAAGTGTTAAGCCCAACCGACCCCAGTCATCGTAGTCTGCCTTCCATCGCAAAAAAATTAGTACAGCGTTTTAGCGAACCTGTGATCCGTTTTGCCGTAGCCAAAGCCATGGAAATTTTGGGCGAGCAATTTGTGAAAGGTAAAACCATTAGCAATGCTTTAACGCATGCCCAAATTGAGCGTGCGCAAGGCTATACCCATTCTTTTGATATGCTGGGTGAATCGGCACGCACGATGCGGGATGCTGAAAAATATTTTGATGCGTATAAAAATGCGATTGAGGTGGTGGGGAGATATCATTCAACCACCCCGTCTGCCTTCGGCAGCCACCCCTCCTCTGGAGGGGAATTGCTAATGACTAACTCGGGTATTTCAATTAAACTCTCAGCCCTTTACCCTCGCTATGAAATTGCGAAAATAGAGGAGGCATTGCCTTTTTTAGTCGAACGTTTGGTTGAACTCGTCAGGCTTGCAAAAACGTATTCGATTGGTATTACCATCGATGCGGAAGAAACCAGCCGTCTTGCGATCTCGCTCGCGATTATGGAGCAAGTCTTTGATCACCCGGAACTGGCAAATTTTGAAGGCTTTGGTCTTGCGCTACAAGCCTATCAAAAGCGCGCCTTTTATGTGATTGATTGGCTGATTGAAAAAGCCAAAGCAAAAAATAAACGCTGGATGCTGCGTTTAGTCAAAGGCGCTTATTGGGATTCAGAAATCAAGCGCTGCCAAGAAGGCGGCTTTTTAGATTATCCTGTTTTTACCCGCAAAGTGAATACTGATGTATCTTATTTAGCCTGTGCTAAAAAAATATTGGCGCACCCTGAAGCTTTTTATGCCCAGTTTGCAACGCATAATCCGCATACCCTTGCGACCATTTTAACGTGGGCAGGAAACAGAAACGACTATGAATTCCAGTGCCTGCATGGCATGGGACAAAATATGTATGACCATTTGATGGGCGAAAATTTTCGTTGCCGTATTTATTCGCCCGTGGGCAGCTATGAAGATTTATTGCCCTATTTAGTCAGACGACTTTTAGAAAATGGCGCCAATACTTCTTTTGTGAATCAAATCATGGATGCACGTTTATCGATTGAAACCATCATTGCAGATCCGTTTGCGAAGGCGCAAAAGTCAGTCAATAAACAACATCCTAACATTCCTTTACCGAGCCAGATTTTCTTGCCCGAGCGGCAAAATTCCCAAGGACTTGATATGAGCAGTATGAGCCAGCAACTTGAATTGAATAAAACGTTTGAATCGCTTTCTAGCAAAGATTTTACAGCCTATCCCTTGATTGACATGGACCCCCGCCTGCGCGGGGGTGACGAAATAATAGAGGCGTACTCACCTAATAACAAACACAAGCTCGTAGGCAAAGTATTATTCACCACGCCCACTGATTTACAAAAAGCCCTTGATCAGGCTGAAAAAGCCTTCCCTGCTTGGGATGAAACTGCTGTTGATAGCCGCGCGACGTGTTTAGAAAATATTGCAGCACTCTTTGAAAAACACCGTGACACCTTACTCTACCTTGCCGTGTCAGAAGCGGGAAAAACCATTAGCGATGCCATTGCCGAAGTACGGGAGGCTGTGGATTTTTGTTATTACTATGCAATGGAGGCCCGTAAATTACAAACCGAACCCCTGCTTTTAAAAGGCGCTACTGGCGAATACAATGCCTTATCACTCAAAGGCCGCGGGATTGTTGCTTGCATCAGCCCCTGGAATTTTCCTTTAGCCATCTTCACGGGCCAAGTCGTCGCCGCGCTCGTCACAGGCAATACCGTTATTGCCAAACCCGCTGAACAAACCTCCCTCATCGCCTTTTATGCGACCAAGCTTTTTTATGAGGCTGGCATTCCCCAGGGTGTCTTCCAATTACTCCCAGGCTCTGGCGAAGTCATTGGTGCTTCGCTTGTGAAAGATGAGCGTATTAAAGCCGTGATTTTTACCGGTTCTACTGTTGTGGCTAAAAGCATTGCTTATACTTTATCTACTCGCAAAGGCGCTATCGTTCCTTTGATTGCCGAAACGGGCGGACAAAATGCCATGATCGTAGATTCTTCTGCGCTGCCTGAGCAGGTTGTGGATGATGTGGTCAGCTCTGCCTTTGGCAGCGCGGGCCAACGCTGCTCAGCGCTGCGTGTATTATACCTGCAGGAAGATATTGCGGAGCGTGTGATCACCCTTTTAAAAGGCGCGATGCAAACGCTGCGCGTGGGTGATTCCAGCATGATTTCTACCGATGTGGGCCCTGTCATTGATCATGAAGCAAAAGAGGCCTTACAAAAGCATATCGATCATTTTAAACGCACACAAAAAGTGATTGCAGAAGTTTCATTGGGTGATGATACCGAACACGGTAGTTTTGTCGCACCCATCGCCTTTGAAATTAAGGATATCACCGTGCTTGAAAAAGAAGTCTTTGGCCCAGTCTTACATGTCATTCGATTTGCTTTAGAAGATTTACCCAAAGTCGTTGACGACATCAATGCTACGGGTTATGGATTGACGCTTGGAATTCACAGCCGCATCAATGAGCGTATTGAATGGCTCTCTAAACAGCTTCGTGTCGGCAATATTTATGTGAACCGCAATATCATCGGTGCTGTCGTGGGCGTGCAACCCTTTGGCGGTGAAGGCTTATCAGGCACAGGCCCTAAAGCCGGCGGACCGCATTATTTACCACGGCTATGCGTCGAGCGTACGCTGACCATTAATACGACTGCCACAGGCGGCAATGCGAGTTTATTGGCGTTAACGGAATAATACAATTTAAGAGACGCGATGAATCGCGTCTCTACGATTTCTCACTCTGTTCAAATGATTTTAATTCCTGAATTGCCACAACTAACATCGGCAGTGAAAAAGGATGATAGCTGTTACGCATGGCATCGATGAGGGAAAGCCAGCGATTGACAGAAATCGCATAACGTTTTTGCCAAGCCCCGATATTTTTTTCTTGCAAGACACTACCGGTCATCATCGATTGTATTTTATCCAGCTCATCAAAAATACTCACAATCGCGAGCACTTCCCAATGTGTTTCGCTGCGCTTCTCGCGAATGCGTTGACGTAGCCAGTCAAACGATAAAGTTTTACCTAATTCATAAAAAGTATTCACAAAGGTTTTGTGCGGTAATTTGTGCTGCTGGCATTCAAATAATATATCCAGGAGCGGATAATAGACATCATAGGGCGCTATTTTTTTAGCCAATTCGGCTGGCACGCCTTCTTTCATGAGATCATTCATATGCAACGTAAATTTTTCCGGCTGATCGGCCGATAAATAAGCGGTCATTTCCGTGGCCAGTTTTCTGACCTCTTTTTGATATTGGGTCAATAAAGCTTTCACTGCAATATCGTGATGATAGTGGAGAAGCAGCCAGCGTACTTCGCGTTTCACAAGTGCTGATAACCAATGGCGAAGTTTTAACTGCACTGCAAAAGGCATAGCCATAGCGGCAGCTTCAATATCTTGCCATAAGCTTGGCAAATCAAATAAATCACGACAGACTAAATAGGCGCGCACCATTTCTATATATTCTGCGCCTGTTTCATGGATAAGCCAATAAATAAATAAAGGCCCCATTTCATTGACGATAAGGTTGCTCAATTCCGTAGCAATAATTTCACGACGCAAAGGATGGCTGTGCAATGCTTCGCCATATTTTTTGACGAGCTTGGCAGGAAAAGCATCATCAATAAATACCGATAAAACAGGATCGTTTTCCAACGCATAAACTAATAGCGATTTTTTAAGATAGAGTTTGGTATGCGAGAGTAAAATAGCCAGTTCAGGCCGCATTAAAAAATCGCCTCTGGCTTTTCGCTCATGAAGCTCTTGCTTGCTTGGCAAATATTCTAAAGCGCGAGATAAGCCTGATTTTTTTTCTAAGAGTTCAATAAGCCCGCCATAAGCATCAGTATCTTCTTTGGAGCGATAAAAAAGATTTTCAATCGCCAACGTTTGTTTTTCATTGTCCGATAATACTAAAGTTGCGACTTCATCCGTCATAGATTTTAATAAAGTATTACGCTCTGTAAATGACAACTCTCCTTTAGACATTCGTTCATTTAAAAAGATTTTAATATTGACTTCTTTATCCGAGCAATCCACGCCGCCTGAATTATCCACAAAATCGGTATACACTTGTCCGCCCATTTGCGCATATTCAATACGGCCTTTTTGCGTCATGCCTAAATTGCCCCCCTCGCCCACGACTTTGGCTTTTAACTCCTTGCCATTGATGCGGATATCATCATTGGTTTTATCCCCTACTGCATCGTGATGCTCACTGGTAGCTTTTATATAAGTTCCAATGCCGCCATTCCATAAGAGATCAACAGGCAATTTTAAAATTTCCGCAAT
>JBILMY010000063.1:0-6548 GCA_044375265.1 Gammaproteobacteria bacterium
AACATTTTTTTACTTCTGTTTTTCTTTCGCGTATTGCGATTGAAAAAACATCTGAAGAGGCTGTGTATTATCCCATCAGTGAAAAATGGGCACGTGAACAAACCCGCGATCGTTTTATCTTAATGGTAAATGCTGCTTATAATTTCAGCCCTGTAGCAGCACAGGGATTCAATTTAACAATCAAAGATATTGCCGCATTGCATCAGTATTTTGAAAAAGAAAATAATTTCGCGTGGCTTTCAGCGTATGAAAAAACCGTGCGCCAGCATCAAGAAAAAATCCGTGCACGTATGCAAACCATTTCACTGGCTGAAGAAACTGCGCCCTTTTTAGTCAACCTCGCCTTCGCCGTTTTTGATGCACTGCCTTCACAAAAAATGCAGTGGATAAAACTCATGGCGGGGGTTTGATATCTCAAACTGTCTTTTCATCTTTAAACGCTAAAAGTGCTTTATTAATCTTTTGAAGTGTTTTAGAAGTCACTTTTTTTTGGCGTTCAATTTTACTAATATAAGCTTGTGTGACATCCATTTTCTCCGCCAATTCTTCTTGCGTTATACAAGCTTTAATTCGCATCAATGTTGCAGGGTTTTTTATATAATCTTCTAGAATGAAGGGCACATAATCCGATTCTTCTTCTTTTAATTTCGCTTCGATTTCTATTTTTAATTCATGATAAACTCTAATGGGTAACAGCACATATTCAGGCAGCCCTTGTTGTGAGTTAATAATTTGTAAATTCATTTGTAAACATCTCCTCTGGGTTTTATTTTTTCTATGGAAATAACTTTAATTTTCTCTTGTTTATCAAAAATCACCCGCCAATCACCCACCCGCATTCTATAGAAAGGTTCACCCACTAATTTTTTAACCTCTAACCTAGGATCAGTTGGATTTTGACTCAACATATAAATTTTCTCAGCAATTAAATTTCTTAAATAAGCCGGCATATTTTTCAATTTCTTCTCGGCCTGCTTCTTAATGACTACGTGATAACTCAAGATTATCCTCCTATTATAAGGTTATATTTAGTACTTGTAAAGTTGTTTTTAGGCATACTTCTTTTCAAATCATTTTATTATACTAAAAAATCTTATATAGTTTTATATTTTACTTTAATTTAAATTACTTTTTTCTCAAAGAAATTCCGTAAGAGATTTGCTATAATTTGAACGAAGCTATCTTGTATAAGGAAAATATTATGACTAAAATTGTTAACGATGCCCGAGGAAAATCTGATCGCGTTTTTTTGATCCCCACCTTAACCGTGCGTGATACCAAAAAAAGCATTCATTTTTTTGAAAAAGTCTTTGGCTTTACATTAAAAGAAACCCATGAAGACAATGGGGAGATTTTACATGCAGAGCTTCACTACCACGATTGCCTCATGCTCGCCAAAGAAGGCGCCTTTGGTTCACCTTTAAAAGCACCTAAAGAATCTTTGCCACTCACTTTATATGTATATGTTGATAACGTCGATGCTGCTACAAAAAAAGTTAGCGACTATGGCGGAAAAGTAATTTCTGAACCTGCAGATGCTTTTTGGGGCGATCGCTACGCTGAAATTTGCGATGTCGATGGCTATACTTGGTTGATGGGTACAGAACAGGTCTATTTTAATAAACATCACGGTTAATAATAGGATTTTTCATTTAAAATGAAAATACACTACGACCTTGTTATCAGCGGCGGCGGGATTGTCGGCTTATGCCTTGCCTACCGTTTAAAAAATACTGGCTTAAAAATTGCGTTGATTGAGCCGCATCCGCCCACTCAACATAAAAGTACCAAAGTCAGTGCAATCAATCGAAAAACAATTCATACGCTGTCTGATATTTTGCCGGCGTTTGAGAAAATCGATAAGGGTGTTTATGAAAAGATTGCTATTTACTTGGCAAATCCTTCTCAAAAAATATTTCCTGCCATTCATTTTAATGCACAAGACATTGATGAAAATGACTTGGGCTGGATTGTATTTGATGATGAAGTACGGTATTTATTATGGCAGGCATTGCAAGAAAGTACCGTTACTTTTTTTTCAAGCGTGCTTTCTACCATTACAGAAAATACTGATGAAATACTATTGACCCTAGATAATGCCATTATTCATACCCGTTATCTCGTGATCGCTGAGGGTTTGCAATCGCGCGCCGCTTCTTTATTGCAACTGTCTCATGATGAAAAAGCGTATCCGCAGATGGCCATTACCGCGACCTTGCAATTAAGTCTACCGCATCACAATACCGCTGCGCAATATTTTCAAGAAGACAGCATCCTTGCTTTTTTACCGCTTTCTCATCCGAATGAAGTCTCCATGGTGTTATCATTTCCCACAAAAAAAATTGATGACCTGTTGAGTTTGTCGCCGCATGCGCTTGAAATTTATTTAGCAGAATTTACCAATTCTCAGCAAGGATCTATTCAGATAAAAAGCGTGCTAAAAACTTTTCCTTTACAGAAAAAAAACCTGCATCACTATGTAAAAAACAAGATCATTTTTGTCGGTGATGCGGCGCATCGCTTGCATCCCATGGCAGGACAGGGCCTCAATATAGGCCTTGAAGGCGCCATGCGGCTTGCCGATGTTTTTAATTGTAGAGACGCATTGCATGCGTCTCATCAATCTCTTAAACACTGGGAACGTCGCGAAAAATTTATTGCGCTTGAATGGTACAGTATTTTTGAAGTTCTCTTAAAGCTATTTCCGAAAACTGCTGACAAAAAAACGTATTCAATGGTTCAGCAAGGATTTACCTGGATAGATAAAATGGCCTTTGTGAAAAAATGGATCATGCGCAGGGCGGGGTGAATTTTTTGAGACGCGATGAATCGCGTCTCTACAATAATTTTTTTACTTTCTTATCTTCTTTATATGTACGAAGATTCTCTTTAAATCCTGACGCAAAATCTTTGGCTACGGTAGAAGCGGTATGCAGCGTATCTGAAATCGCATAGGCCATTTCATCACCGGTATATTTTGCAAAAAAAGATTCCCAATCGATATCAAGATCCATAAACACTTTTTTGAGTGCTTCAATGCAAGACAGATCGCCAGAAATGTGCAGGGATTTTGTGATTTTGCCTTTGTGTTTAATTAAGCTATAAAAAGAAGCGAGCGTACCCTCAATTTCAGTATCAATGGGATCTTCCCATTCATCAAATAAACAGAGCTTATTTTTTTCAATAAGAATAAAAATTGATTCTTCAATATCAGTGATTTTAAGCGCAATCACTTTATTATCGAGAGGCAGAAGACGCGCAGGCGTAAGGGCATCCTGAGCAATCAGCCAGCCAATAAGTTTTTCAAGGATTATAATAAAGTGTGTTTTTAGCATTAAATTTTTCCCCACGTCACCCCCGCGAAGGCGGGGGTCCATAAAGCTTTGCAGCGCACTATGGATTCCCGCCTGCGCGGGAATGACGAAAATATGCAGTATACAGCAATATGCTGCCGAGCAAAACCATGGGCAATGATAACACTTGCCCCATCGTGAGCCAATGCCCTAAGAGATAACCATATTGCGGATCGGGCTCTCTGAAAAATTCGCAGAAAATACGCGCCAATCCATAACCAATTAAAAACACTGAAGAGACGGCCATGCGAGGGCGGGGTTTTCGTGAAAATAACCAGAGCACGATAAAAAGAATAATGCCTTCACATAAAAATTCATACAGTTCTGAAGGATGACGCGGCAGAGGACCTCCATTGGGATAGATCATTCCCCAGGGCATGGTCGTGGTTCTCCCCCAAAGCTCCCCATTGATAAAATTACCGATGCGGCCTGCGCCAAGTCCGAGTGGAACAAAGGGCGCAATAAAATCTGCGGTCTCAAAAAAAGATTTTTGATAGCGTTTACAAAAAAGTAGCATAGCCACGATCACACCTAAAAATCCCCCATGAAAACTCATACCGCCTTGCCACACTTTAAAAAAGCTTAAGGGCGAATGAATAAGATTTGGTAAATCATAAAAAAGCATGTATCCCACGCGACCGCCAATAATGACGCCGAGCGCGCAATAAAATAAGAGATCGCTGATAAGATCGGCATTCCACACGCCATGACTTTTTTTCGCCCGCCACATGGCAAGCCCCCAGGCAATCCCAAAGCCCAGTAAATACATCAGCCCATACCAGTGCACCGCAATGGGGCCGAGATGAAAAGCAACGGGATCAAAATTGGGCCATTGAAGCATGATAATTCCTTGGTGAAAGGCCAATTATATCGAAACTTGGTGTTCTTATCTAGGGTAAAACTTGGTAAAATGATATTTAGGCATATCCGAAAGAATTGGAAATGAATAAAAATTTTATTTTCTTAAACTTAACCAGGATATCCGCAAACATGATAGAAAAAAATATCGCTTTTATTGACGCTCAAAATTTACACCTTACTACGACTACAGAAGATATCCCTTGGAAAATTCACTTAAAAAAATTTCGGATATATTTAGAACAAAAATATCATGTTTCTGAGGCCTATTATTTTATAGGCTGTCAATTAGAAACGCAATCTTCTAAAAAATTATATCAAAAAATCAAAAAATCCGGCTTCAATTTAATTTTTAGAGAACATCATGCAAAAATGAGCGGCACTAAAAAGGGAAATGTAGATTGCGATATTATTTTTTCAATTATGGAAAAAATGTATCGACAAGAAATTAGAGGAAAAATCATTTTAGTTTCTGGTGATGGGGATTATAAAAAATTAATCGACTTTCTGATCAGAGAAGAAAAGCTTGGAAAAATATTGTTCCCAAATCAAAAAAAAGCATCCTCTCTCTATAAAGGAATTAATTTGCAATATGGAGCGGATTTAAGTGCAGAAGGTGTAAGAAAGAAGCTGGAAAAATGAAAAGGGCTCCCTAGGTAATTAACCGTTCGGATCCCTTTTCGTCGTGATCATGATGATCATAGCAAGGATTTCAAAATTTGTCAAACAAATTTTAATAAGCGTCTACTTTATTTCTTCTATTGCTTTATCCATGATCTTTTTTTTATGAATTAAAAAACCATGGGCCCCCGCCTTCGCGGGAATGACGAAAAAATCCATCAACCACCCCGTCTGCCTTCGGCAGCCACCCCTCCTCTGGAGGGGAATATTTAAGACGCAGGCAATGCATCTCTACAAAAAAATCATTTTTAGTGCAATAACCGTCAACAAAAAAACAAAAGTATATCGTAACTGACTATCGGATAATTTTCTGGCAAGTTTTGTGCCGAGCGGTGAACACAATGCACCAAAAATCACAAGAGGGAAAAAGGCTGGCCAATAAATATAGCCTGTAGCGCCGGCAGGCGTTGTTATATTATGTCCCATACTCAAATAGGCAATGCTGGTAACAACAGATAAAGCAAATCCTAAACCGGTAGCCAGCGCAGCACACTGTTGCATCGGAATGCGGTAGTGCTGAAAAAAAGGCACCATGAGAACACCGCCACCAAGTCCTAACAACGCACTGACAAACCCAATAAAAAACACGAGACTGTGCGTGATAAAATTCATCGGGATATTAGTTTTTTGCATTAAAAAAATATCCTGCGGTGATGATTTTTTAATGAAGATTAACTTTAAAATAAGCGCCATCAGAAAAAAAGCAAAAATATATTTTAATTTTTGGGCAGAAAGCAGGCTGGTCAAGGCTGCACCTGCAATACCGCCTAATACAATAGCCAGTGATAATTTTTTAATGATAACAAATAAATCGCGGCCGGATTGGTGTTTAAAATGCGAAAAAATGCCGACGGCTAAATTGACGACCACCGCGCACATAGAAGTCCCAATCGCCAAGTGCATGGCCATATCTACGCCCAGTGTGCGTAAAAAAATAGCATATAAAACAGGCACAAGCACAATGCTGCCACCAATCCCTAAAAGCCCAGAAATAAAACCTGCGATAGCGCCCACAATTGCATACATTAACAGTATCATAAAAAACGGCTTAATTTTTTTGTGGTAAAGAGACGTGCAATTTCACCATTCACCGCTTCCGTATCTTTACAACGCAAAACGCGTCCTAACAATTCGTTACATTCCTCACTGCTAAAATGGCTTAAAGCAAATTTCACGAAGGGAATATTATTGGCATTCATACTCAAACTGTCAAATCCCATCGCAAATAAAAGTGGGCTCATTTTAGGATCTCCGGCAAGCTCGCCGCAAATACTTACCGGCTTTCCTGCAGCCCGCCCTGCGCTTGCAATAAAGGATAAGGCTTTTAATACAGCAGGGTGAAAAGATTGATAAAGCTCCGCCACCGTGGGATTGTTCCTGTCGACCGCAAGTAAATATTGTGTGAGATCGTTACTGCCTACCGATAAAAAATCAGCCTGCTGCGCAAGATCGTCAATTTGATAAATAATTGAAGGCACTTCAACCATGGCACCAATCGCAGGCAATGGTAATTCTTTATCTTTGCTAAGCGTTTTATAAATATCAAGGATGATCCCTCTAGCCAATGTAAATTCAGAGACTGAACTTATCATGGGTAATAAAATCGATACATTGCCTACTTCGGCATTAGCCGTTAACAGTGCTGCAATTTGAGCT
>JBILMY010000064.1:0-6545 GCA_044375265.1 Gammaproteobacteria bacterium
AGGGCGCTTTGGTCAATCGTCATTTTATTTAATGAGTTAAGCTATGGAAAATACCTATACCCCCCTTAATATTGAAATGAAATGGTATGAGCATTGGGAAAAAGCAGGCTATTTTACCCCCAGTGGAAAAGGCCCTGCTTATTGCATTATGATCCCGCCGCCCAATGTCACCGGCTTTTTGCATATGGGACATGGCTTTCAACAAACGCTCATGGATATTTTGATTCGCTACCATCGTATGCAGGGCGATAATACCCTCTGGCAAGTGGGTACCGATCATGCAGGGATTGCCACACAGATGGTCGTGGAGCGAAAGCTTGCGGCAGAAGACATTTCTCGTCAAGATATTGGCAGAAAAGCCTTTGAAGAAAAAGTGTGGGAATGGAAGGCAGAATCCGGCGGACAGATTACAAAGCAAATGCGCCGCATCGGTAATTCTATCGATTGGTCGCGCGAACGTTTTACCATGGATCCTGATCTGTCTGAAGCCGTCAAAGAAGTCTTTATTCGGCTGCATAAAGAAGGCCTTATTTATCGCGGTCATCGTCTCGTCAATTGGGACCCTGTACTGCAAACCGCCATTTCTGATGTAGAAGTCTTGAATGAAGAGCGGCAAGGTTTCTTGTACCATTTAAAATATCCTTTAGATGATACGCCTGAGAATTATCTCATTGTAGCCACTACGCGTCCTGAAACGCTACTGGGGGATGCAGCTGTTGCCGTGCATCCTGAAGACAGTCGCTATCAGCATTTGATTGGTAAATATGTGCGATTGCCACTGACTGATCGCAAAATTCCCATCATTGCAGATAGTTACGTCGATATGAGCTTTGGTACAGGCTGCGTTAAAATTACGCCCGCGCATGATTTTAACGATTATGAAGTAGGGCTGCGTCACAGTCTTCCACTTATCAATATCTTCACACCCACGGCGACGCTCAATGACAATACGCCTAAAGCCTATCAAGGCCTCGATCGCTTTGTGGCGCGGGAAAAAGTTATCAAAGAGGTAGAAGCGCTGGGGCTTTTAGAATCGATTAAACCGCACACGCTGCAATTGCCCATTGGCGAGCGGGGTGGGGCGGTGATTGAGCCTTATTTAACCGAGCAATGGTATGTTTCCATGAAGTCATTGGCTGCGCCCGCCATCGCTGCGGTGCGTGAGAAAAAAATTCGCTTTATTCCGGAGAATTGGGAAAACACGTATTTTCAATGGATGGAAAATATTGAAGACTGGTGCATCAGCCGTCAGCTCTGGTGGGGTCACCGCATTCCAGCTTGGTATGATGAAACAGGCAAAGTTTATGTGGGAGAGAGTGAAGCGGCAGTGCGCAAAGAACATGGATTATCAGAGACAATAAAATTAAGACAAGATAATGATGTGCTCGATACCTGGTTTTCTTCAGCGCTCTGGCCTTTTGCCACCTTAGGCTGGCCCCAAAATACCGTAGAATTAAAAAGCTTTTATCCCACGCAAGCGCTCATTACCGGTTTTGATATTATCTTTTTCTGGGTCGCCCGTATGATCATGTTTGGGCTCAAATTCATGGGGCAAGTGCCTTTTGAAGAAGTCTATATCACAGGTCTCATTCGCGATGAACACGGCCAAAAAATGTCGAAAACCAAGGGTAATGTGCTTGATCCCATTGATTTGGTCGATGGCATATCTTTGGAAGATTTGCTTCACAAAAGAACCTATGGGCTGATGCAAACCCATTTGGTGGATAAAATTCGCAGCAATACCAAAAAACAATTTCCGCAAGGGATTGCGCCCCATGGCATGGATGCATTACGTTTTTCTTTTGCCTCACTCGCCTCTACTGGGCGAGATATCCGCTTTGATCTCGGCAGGTTAGAAGGCTACCGTAATTTTTGCAATAAAATTTGGAATGCCACAAAATTTGTGTTGATGAATGTTGACATGCTGAATAAGCAAATGAATGGGCAACTTTTCCCCGTCACCCCCGCGCAGGCGGGGGTCCATAAAGCAGAAGAAAATTTGACACTCCCTGACTTATGGATAGAGGTATGCTTCCAAAATACCGTAAGAGAAGTACGGCGTCATTTAGACAACTATCGGTTTGATATGGCGTCAGAACAGCTCTATAACTTTATGTGGAAAAATTATTGTGATTGGTATTTAGAAATTGCTAAAGCTTATTTTTATGATAAAGAAAATATAATTAAATCCGCACAAAAAATTAGCAGTGCAAAAAAACTCTTATCTATTTTAGAGTCTTACCTTCGCCTACTTCATCCTTTTATGCCATTTATCACGGAAGAAATTTGGCAAGCACTCAAGCCTTATGGGATAACAGGTGATTCTCAATCTATTATGTTAGCTCCTTATCCTGATCTAAAAGAAGAAACAAGCGAAGATAAAAAAACTATAAAGAATTTTCATGCACTTTCTATGACGATAGAACATATTCGCCAATTACGAAGCACAAAAAAAATTCCGCCTAATAAAACTTTTCCAGTTTATTCTTCAGCCAAAGACCAAGAAATTCTTAGCTTGCTACAAAATCCTGTCAGTATTAGTTGGATTAAATCGCTTGCAAAATTAAGTGATTTTAGTGCGCTCCCTTCAGATGCAGACAAAAATTTATTTGAAAAAACCAGTATTGGCGTGTCAATGATGAGCGATATAGGCATTGAGTACAACATTGCGCTTGATATTTATTTTCCGAAAGGAAGCAATAATGCCATAGACCAAAAAGCCCAAGAAAAGGAATTAGCGCAACTACAAAAAGGCGTTGAAGCACTACGTACTAAATTAGACAATCCAGAATATTTAGCAAAAGCACCGCCCATGGTTGTTGAAAAAGATCGGCAGAAACTAAAAGAATATCAGCGCAAAATTGAAGAACTTGAACAGCCTTAAAAACTGCAAAGCTTTATGGATTCCCGCTTTCGCGGGAATGACGGAACAAGACTTACACAAGATTTACTAGGAATTATTATGCCCTACAAACTCATCATTCTCGACCGCGATGGCGTTATTAATGAAGATTCTGATGAATATGTAAAAGCACCTGAAGAATTTATTTTTATTGAAGGCAGCCTTGAGGCTATTGTAAAACTCAACCGCGCAGGCATTAAAGTGGCTGTTGCCACCAATCAATCGGGGATTGCGCGCGGACTTTTTACTGAAAAAACTTTACAAGCCATGCATTATAAACTTATGCTCGCTTTACAAGAAAAGGGCGGGCATATAGATAAAATTCTCTATTGTCCACATAATGAAAAAGATAATTGTCTGTGCCGCAAGCCTTTACCCGGTATGATTCAAGATTTGCTCGACCTATTTGAAGTGCCAGCCTATGAAACGGTGGTGATTGGCGATTCACTGCGAGATTTGCAAGCGGGGCAAGCCGCAGGATGCGATACACTTTTAGTGCGCACCGGCAAAGGCACAAGGCTTTTGGAAAAACAATCGGTGGATGTACCGGTTTTTGATGATTTAGCGGCTGCGGTGGATTATTTATTGTAAGGGCGGGGTTTCCCCTCCCTTGAACAAAGGGCGCGAAGACCGCGCCCCTACAAATTTTTTTCCGGAAACCGGCACAAATCCTTAACGATACATTGCCCGCACAAAGGCTTATGCGCCTTACAGATATAACGCCCATGTAACACCAGCCAATGGTGCGCTTTGAGTTGATATTCTGGCGGCACGACTTGCATCAATTCCTTTTCTACCGCCGTCACCGTTTTTCCTGGCGCAAGTTCCGTGCGATTGGAGACCCTAAAAATATGCGTATCCACTGCAATGGTCGGCTGATTGAATAAAGCATTTAACAGCACATTGGCGGTTTTGCGGCCTACACCCGGTAAGGCTTCTAAAGCTTCTCGATTATCAGGAACTTCAGCCGCGTGTTTTGCTAAAAGAATGCGGCAGGTTTCCAGAATATGCTTGGTCTTGGTTTTATACAGTCCAATCGTTTTAACAAAACTCTCCAACTTTTCCTGGCCTAAGGCGAGAAATCCTTCCGGCGTATTAGCGATAGGATAGAGTTTTTCAGTGGCTTTGTTCACACTTTTATCGGTAGCACGCGCGGATAAAATCACGGCGATAAGCAGTTCAAAAGGTGTGTGGTAAACGAGTTCAGTTTTCGGATCCGTATTGCTATCTTCAAAGCGATCAAAAAATTCGTGGACGGGAAATTTCATATTTTTATTTTAGTACCCCTCACCCTCGCAAACCATTGTTTTGCTCGACCTCTCCCGCAGGGGGAGAGGTGATTTTCTTTTGTGCTCTCTCAAGGGACGCTTGAATCGCTGATTTAAAATCCACGGGCGAACTCGCTGCTAACGTAGGTGCGGATTTTTGACGCGCCAGATGGGTTTCATGGCGCATTTTCCAATGGGGTGCCAATCCGGCAGTATCTTGTTCAGGCAGTGTTTTCATTTCAATACAATCCATAGGGCAGGGTTCCACACAGAGCCCACAACCGGTGCATTCAGCCGCAATGACGGTGTGCATCATTTTTCCTGTGCCGACGATGGCATCCACGGGACAGGCATCAATACATTTGGTGCAGCCAATACAGAGGGATTCCTCGATCACTGCAACGCGAAACGGGCGGTATTTTTCTTGGAGTTCTTTGACATAAGGATTTGAATCAATACCCAATAAATTACCTAAGGCCTGTAGCGTTTTTTCACCGCCGGGTGGGCAGCGATTGATAGTCGTCTCTTTATTACTTAAAGCAGCTGCATAAGGTTTACAGCCTTTAAATCCACATTCTTGGCATTGGGTTTGCGGTAATAAAGCATTGATATCATCAATACTGGGCGTATTACGCATCTTGGGCAATAGCCTCTTTTAAGCGAACAATGTCTTCCGGGCTAATACGCGAAAGCAAGGGTTTAAATTCTTGTATCGCATGATTCGTTAAGATGTTTTTGAGCGTGTCCCAATGAAGTGCAGGAATAGCTAAAAAGCATTCCACTTCTTTACTCAGCTCAGGTAACACAGGGCTTAAATAGAGGGTTAATAATCGAAAAGCATTGAGCGCAGTGGAGCAGACTTGGTGCGCTTTTTCTAAAGTCGCTTCTTGCTTCACGAGACTCCAAGGCGCCTGCGCCGCAATATATTGATTGACTTCGTCGGCAAGCGCCATGATTTCGCGCATGGCGTGACTAAACTGGCGCGCTTCGTAAAGCCCTGCAATAGGGGCTGAGGCAGCTATCAACCCTTCAATTAAAGGTAAATTATCAAGAGAGTTAGAGAGCTTGCCTGAAAAATATTTATGAATAAAGACGCTAGTACGACTGGCAATGTTGATATATTTACCAATCAGATCAGAATTGACGCGCTGCGCAAAATCTTCAAAATTCAAATCGATGTCTTCAATACTGTCGCCTAATTTAGTCGCAAAATAATAGCGTAAATAGGCAGGTGATAATACCTTTAAATAGGTTCTGGCTTTGACAAAAGTGCCACGAGACTTCGACATTTTTTGGCCATTAACTGTCAAAAACCCATGCGTATGAATGCCCGTGGGTAAACGGTATCCAGCGCCTTTGAGCATTGCTGGCCAAAAGAGCGTATGAAAATACATGATGTCTTTGCCGATAAAGTGATGAAGTTCTACGGTACTGTTTTTACCCCAAAAATCTTCAAAGCGAAGCGCTGGGTGACTTTTGGCAAAATGCTCAAAACTCGCAATATACCCCACCGGCGCATCAACCCAGACATAAAAATACTTATCATCGGTTCCTGGAATTTTGAAGCCAAAATAAGGCGAATCCCTTGAAATATCCCAGTCTTGGAGACCAGCCTCAAACCATTCTTTGAGTTTATTACTGATCGCCGGCGATAGCGAAATCGTGGATAACCACTTTTCTAAAAAGTCTTTATAGTCACCCAGTTTAAAAAAATAATGCTGGGAAGCTTTTTGAATGGGCGTTGCGCCTGAGACGACAGAGCGGGCATTTTTTAATTCAGCAGGCGAATAAGTAGCGCCGCAGACTTCACAATTATCCCCATATTGATTGCCCGCATTGCAACGCGGGCAATCGCCTTTGATAAAGCGATCGGGCAAAAACATATTCTTTATAGGGTCATAAGCTTGCTCAATGTCTCGCACATTGATTGAATTTGCCTCATATAATTTTTGATAAATGTCACCCACGCGGGCTTCATTTTCCGGTGAATGGGTCGTGTAAAAAGAATCAAACGCGAGCTGAAAATCTAAAAAATCTTTTTGGTTTTCTTGTCGCGCTTTGTCAATCAAAGCTTCAGGCGTAATGCCTTCTTTTTCAGCGCGCAGCATAATAGCGCTGCCGTGTGCATCGCTGCCCCAAATAAAATACGATTCATTGCCTTGGAGTTTTTGAAAACGGTGCCAAATATCAGTTTGAATATATTCCAGCATATGCCCCAAATGCATCGAACCATTAGCATAGGGCAGGGCTGCGGTGATGATGAGTTGTCTTTTTTTCATAGGCTCTTATTATACTGGGATTTATAAGCTTTGAGTAGCATTTAACGCGTAAAAATGATATGATATTTGCGAATGTCTTCAGCTATAAAAATTATC
>JBILMY010000065.1:0-6471 GCA_044375265.1 Gammaproteobacteria bacterium
AAACTCGGCAATATCACCCATGGCATTTATGTGTGCCCCAAAAGCACTGCAACCCAATGCTCGGGTGGAATTTTTCCCCTTGATTTTCATCACCTCATTGTTCCCAAGGGCTATTATTTTATGATGGGTGATAATCGCGATAACAGTGAAGATAGCCGCTATTGGGGATTTGCGGCTGAAAAAGATATAATGGGTAAAGGTTCCTATGTATTATTCAGTTGGAACAGCTTGCACCATCAGGCGCAGTTTTTAAAAAGCTTATAAGAATTATTACCCCCCCTTATTAAGAGGGGGTAATTGGCGAAGCCAATGGGGGAATTTTTATAACTGCAAGTAAAATAAATCCCCCAGTCGACTATGTCGACAGCCCCCTTGTTAAGGTGGCTATTATAACGTTTATTTAAACAACTCATAGATTAGGTAAAAATATGTTTAAAAAAATTTTTAATTTCTTAATCGGCACTCCCGCTAACGCAATAAGTGCAGATGAAAAAAACATCCGCGATATTGCAGCGCGCACTCCCCTTTCGCGCAGCCAAAAAGCCAGCATTGAAAAAAATGCACGCATTGCCCGCAGGCGAGATGGACAATAAACACTTAACTCAAATTATTGCGGATTTTATCCAGCAAAAACAAGGCAGCATTTCTTTTGCCGATTTTATGTCGATGGCTTTATATTACCCAGGTCTTGGTTACTATGTCTCAGGCTATTCACGTATTGGCAAACAAGGCGATTTTATCACTGCACCTGAAATCAGCCCTTTATTTTCAACCTGTCTTGCCACGCAATGCCGTGAGTTTTTTGATGAAACCAATGCTGCCAGTATTTTAGAATTTGGCGCTGGCAATGGCACCATGGCAGCTGATTTACTTATCGCTTTAGACGAGCAAAATTCTTTGCCACTGCATTATTTTATTATGGAACCCAGCCCCGTACTACAAGCAAAACAATATGAAATTTTGTCTGAAAAAATACCTCACTTCATTGATAATATTATTTGGCTAGATAGGTTACCCACTGAATTTAACGGCATTATTCTGGCCAATGAAGTTTTGGATGCTATGCCCGTGCATCTTGTCACTCAACATAACGAGCGCTATTATGAAAAACAAGTCACGATAAAAAATGGGGCTTTTGATTTTGTTGATATTCCTTTGGAAGATCCTTATTTAATCGCCGCAGTCAATAAGCTATCAAGCAGTGTGGCCCCTTTTTCTGAAAACTATATCATTGAAATCAATCTCATGGCAGATGCCTTTATAAAAAGCCTTTATGACATGCTCCAGCAAGGCTTGGTATTGCTGATTGATTATGGATTTGGCGCAAAAACTTACTATCATCCAGATCGCTTTGAGGGCACGCTCATGTGCCATTATCAACATAAAGTGCATGCCGATCCTTTCCTTCATGTGGGTGAACAAGATATTACCGCGCATGTAAATTTCACCGCTATTGCCGACAGCGCACTGGAAGCGGGATTTCGTTTTGAAGGTTATACCACCCAAGCACAATTTTTATTACACACCGGGCTTTTAGAAGCAGGATCGAGCGATACCCTAAAAACACACTTATCTCACACGCAAGCCATTCATCAACTGACCTCCCCTTCAGAAATGGGAGAGCTCTTTAAAGTCATGGCGCTGTCTAAAAATTGTGTGTCGCTTTCATTGCAAGGATTTTCCGGAAAAGACTATGCCTACCAATTATAAAGTGATTGAAGGCGGACATACCTGCGATACGTTTTTATATGACGATAAAGAAACGCGCCATATTATCAAATATGCCAAAAAAGCTATGCCGCCTGATTTTTTTATGACGGAAGCCAAAACACTACAATTTTTATCAACCGCTTTGGCAGAAAAAATCACCCCTGAGGTTTTAGAGGTGAATGAAAAATTTTTGCGACTGGAATATATTCCACCGCAAGAAGCTTCTATGGATTCTATGTTAGAGAGCCTCCTAAAACTTCACCACACGCAAGGCCCTTATTACGGGTTTGAATTTAATACGTTTTATAGCTTCTTTAAGCAAGATAATACCCCGCGTGATAATTTTATCGAATTCTATATTCATCAGCGCGTTTTACCGTTAATCGATCATCCTTTATTAACGAAAGAAGACAGGCAACGTATAGAAAAAATTTGCCACAATTTACCCAATCTCATCGATGCAAAACCTGCTATTTCTTTGCTGCATGGAGATTTATGGATGACCAATCTCATCACCAGTCTTGATAAAACCTATTTTATCGATCCTGCGGCGTATTATGGTCCACGGGAAATGGACATTGCTTATGCACGCTGGATACATCCTGAACATCCTTTACTTGATGCGTATGAAGCAGCCTTTCCTCTGTTATCTGAATTTGCACAGTCTCGGGAGCTTTATTTAATTTATCCTTTGCTTCAACACATTCATTTATTTGAAGAGAAATATTTACCTGATTTATATAAAATTCTTCGCTATTGGGCTTGATTTTCTGTAGAGCCGCATAGCATGCGGCTCATGAGACGGATTCAATCCGTCTCTACAATAAATGCTTGAACTATCTTAGCCTAAACTGATATACTGAGGCCTATGAATACAAACCATTCTTTATTTTCACTGATTGCCAATGCCAGCGGCGTGGTGCAACTCGTGATGCTGATTTTACTCATTACCTCCATCACTTCTTGGGCAATCATTTTTAAAAAATTTTTACGCTTTAAAACGCTTCGTCAAAGCCTTGCACTCTTCCAATCACAATTTTGGGTCGGTATTGATTTTGTGACTTTTCACAACTGGCTCACCGAAAAAAATATGAGTGATGGTCTTGCGCCCGTGTTTGAAGCAGGCTACAAAGAATATCAGCGCTTAGCCACTACGGCGCTTTCTCGTCATGAAAAAATTCAAAACATCAGCCGTGCGCTACGTATTGCAAGTTCAAAAGAAATTGCTGAGCTTGAAAAGCAATTACCGTTTTTAGCCACCGTCGGTTCTGTCAGCCCCTATGTAGGCCTCTTTGGAACTGTCTTTGGCATTATGGGCGCGTTCAGTGCGCTCGGCGCTGTCGAGCAAGCCACTATTGCCATGGTAGCCCCTGGTATTTCAGAAGCGCTCATTGCCACCGCCATGGGTCTTTTTTGCGCCATCCCTGCCGTGATTGCCTATAACCGTTATCGTACCGCGCTCGACGATATGATTTCTGCCTTTGATAATTTTGAAGAAGAATTCATTCGCGCTTTAAGCTCAAAAGAATAATATGCGCCGCCGTCCTAGCACTATCTTAGCTGACATCAATGTAGTGCCCTACATCGATGTCATGCTTGTGCTCCTCATCATTTTTATGATCACCACTCCCCTTTTAAATGAAGGGGTTAAAGTCAATTTACCTAATGCCAAAGCACAAACCATTCAAGTGAAAAAAGAGATTCCGCTGATCGTAACCGTGGACGCCAAAGGGCTTTATTATCTTAATACCAACAACGATCCCAATGCCGCTTTATCACCTGAAGCGTTAGCAGTACGAGTTGCTGCAGAAATTCAACTTGCCAAACAAAATGGTGCCTCACGACAAGTGTTGGTACGCGGCGATAAATCGGTCGATTACGGCAGTGTCGTTGCCGCCATGGTGTTATTACAAAACGCCGGCGTCCCTGAAGTGGGCCTCATGACCGAAGATCCTAACTCAAAGTAAACCGCTCTTCGGCAAGGATATATAAAGGTCGCCAAATAAGCCAGTTAAAGAGTAGTACAAGTAAACACATCATGCCGATGCCAAGCGCTACACGATGGAAATCGCCACTGATCGTATACTGTGTAATATAGGCCCCGAGTCCAAAGGCTTGAAAACGATGGCTTCCCCAGGTCACAAGCTCTGCCACGATCGTTAAGTTCCAAGCGCCACCCGCTGCAGTGATTGCGCCCGTTAAATAATAAGGAAAAATGCCAGGTAAAATAATCCGCTTCCACCACAGCCAACCTTTCACGCCAAAATTGTTACTCGCATAATGAATGTCTTTGGGCAGCTGCATCATGCCGCCGATGACATTAAATAAGATATACCACTGCGCGCCTAAAATAATCAGGCCGGTGAGCCAAATGTTTACATTCAAATGAAAATGCACGATCACTACCACCGCCAACGGATAAATAAGGTTTGCCGGAAACGAGGCGCAAAATTGTACGATGGGCTGCACAATATGCGCCGCTCTTGGCCGCAGGCCAATCCATACACCAATAGGCACCCAAATAAGCGATGAAATAATAACCGCAGCCACGACCCTTGCCGTACTGGCAAGCCCCAAATATAACACCTGTAAACAATCTTTGGGATCAAGCGCAGAAAAAATAAAGCGATAAAAAAAGATAATGCCATAAATCACGGTACCAAAAAAAAGTGCGTAGGTTAGCACTACCCAAAAAGTCTTAGGTAAAAAATGGCGTTTAATTTTTTCTTGATGCACTTTTTTGGAAAAACGAAGATTGATAAAATAATTAAGCCCTCGACTAATAGTTTCTCCAAATACTTTTACCGCTTGCGTGCGTCGCAGTACACTTGTAAACCACGTTCGCGTAGGCGCATGTTCCAAGGGATCGATACTAAACTTTTCCGCCCATTTTAAAAGTGGACGAAACATCAGCTGATCATATAAGGCAATCACAATAAACATGGTGAGAATTGCATACAAGATGGCGTGCAGATTAGCTTTTTCAATGGCAACAAAAATATAAGAGCCAATGCCTGGTAAACGAATATTTTGATTGGCGACAGAAATGGCTTCAGAGAAGGTTAAAAACACCCAACTTTGCGACATGGACATCATCATATTCCACAGCAAATTGGGCATGGCAAAAGGCACTTCAACACGCCAAAACCGCTGCCAGGAATTTAAATGAAACATACGGGAGGCTTCAATGAGTTCATGAGGAATCGTGCGTAAACTTTGATAAAAACCAAGTGTCATATTCCACACTTGCGCCGTAAAGATCACAAAAATAGTGCAGCAGGCAGGGCCTAATAAGCTGCCAGGAAAAAGTGCAATAAACGCGCTGATGGTAATGGATAAATAGCCAAGCACGGGAACCGATTGTAAAATATCGATAACCGGAATAATGATGCGTTCGGCGTGTTTATTACGCGCAGCCCAAGTGCCAAAAATAAACGTAAATACGAGCGAGATAAAGAGCGCAATCAACATACGAGAAACGCTGTCGAGGGCATATAAAGGCAAATGGGAAGGACTTAAAGAAATAGGCGTTTCTTGCCCAATATTAAACGGTTTGGCCATTTGTGTCGCTGCAAGTCCCAGCAAGATAAAGGCACTGATGATAATTATAAAAGCAATGATATCAAAAGGATTGAAAGGAAATGCTGTACCCGACTTTTGATAAAACCGTTTCAATCCCATTGATATCTTCCTATGCTAAAGCCAGCGTTAAGCTTGCTGACACTTGCCCAGGATCGGCTGGTGATACAAGGCGCGCCGCATCCATTTGCAGCAATGCCAACTGCTGTGTTTGCAGCGTAGCTGCAAGCCAATTTATCAAGGCATCAAAATTGACACTGCCGAGTACCACACGTATGCCGCCTGTCGTTGTTTGCGATAAAGTGGCCACAAGGCCTGCATTTTTAATACTCTGATCGATGCTCGATAACAAGGCATCTTGTGATAAACGTTGTAAATTTTTCACGGGTCTATTTTTCAAAGCATCGGCGCGTGGACTCATCCAGGCTATCAAAGTATCTTGCGCGCTTAATTCTGCGCTTAAATTATTGCTTGCTTCGAGCATCGGCGAAATAATAAGACTGTAAAATAATACCAGACCCACCACAATAGCACCGATACCGAGTATTTTTTTTTCGCGTATCGCGCGCGCTTGCCAAAAACTTAGAAGTTTATATTTCCATTCATTGATCATGTGCTGCCTCCTGCCGTGATAATCAATCGCGCTTTGACTTTATCGCCTTCCGTACTGGCATTATCTTGTGTGACCAAAAGTCCTGCTTGCGTTAAGCTATTTTTCATATTGCCTAAAACAGTAAAATCACTGGCACTTAAAGAAAGCGTCAATCGATGGTTATTATAGGTAAAATTATCGATACTCACTTTATCATTTAAAGGGGCAAGCGCCGTAGACACATAATAGAGCCAATTTAATAACTCGGTGCGCTGATTATCTTGTGTAATAGCCTGTAATTGTTTTTGCACAAAGGCGCGCGGATCGGAAACCGTGTTATTGCCTTGCGCAAGCGAAGCTGTTAAAGCATTGATAGTGATTTGATTTTGCGAAACTGCGCGTGACAATCGAAACACATGAATGCCTTGCATCACAAGCGCAATGCCTATCCAAGAAAAAATTAAAATAAAAAAGAGTCGTAGGAATCTGACGTAGGCTAACGTTGTTTTTTTGGGATAAAATTCATCCTGCAATAGATTGAGTTGTCCTTTGTTTTTTTGCAAGTTATTGACGAATAAGTCCATGGCACG
>JBILMY010000066.1:0-6468 GCA_044375265.1 Gammaproteobacteria bacterium
AAAAAGATATTTTTGATTTGCCCGAAGATCTCTAGTTTTTCATTACCCTCTAAGCTTTCAAAAATTCCTGGATCAAGCGTGCTACCGTTTTGGGATGTGACAAATGCGCATGGTGCCCCGCGCCTCTCACCTTTTGAATTGATAACGCTGTAATCGCTTTTTCACGTTCTTCAAAATACGTACTGTTATCGATAATACCTTTACTCGGCCAAATGAGAAGTACGGGCACTTTAATTTTAGATAATAAATGCCGCGCATCTTTTTCAGAAAAATGCAGTAAAGGCCGCAATGATAAATTAATATCGTAAGACCATTGATACCCCCCTGCTGCCACTACCGTGCCCCGATCTACCAAGGGCTTCAATTGAAAAGATTGAAGGCTATTGAGTCGTATGCGGATTTGTATCATTTCCTCAAGCGAGGTATAGGTTTTTTTGCGCGCACGTTCTGTCAATAAAAATAAGGTGAGTATTTCTTTCAATAAACCCTGCATCTGACTGAGCTCCCTGCTTAATAAGCCTAAAGCATCAATAAATACCAATTGAGTGACACGCACAGGAAAATTAACAGCTAAATAATTGGCAACCACTGTTCCCACAGAATGTGCTATGACGATAGCTTTTTTTTGAGGACTGATCTTCGCAATCAATGAAGCCATCAGCGCCGCTTGCGTAGTAAAATAATCTTCCATCTTGAGTAAGCCCAATGCTTCAGAATGTCCCTGCCCCATTAAATCCACCGCCACCACAAAATAATTTTTTAAAAGCGGCCCAAGGCGCCAAAAACTTGCTGCATTATCGAGCCAGCCATGAATACATAAAATTAAGGGTTGTGAAGGCTCGCCCCACGCCAATGTGGTGATATGATGTTTATCAATGTCATATTTATATTCTTTGGGTACAAGCTTCGACATAATCAGATCCCTGCATCTCCTGTAAACGGCTAAAAGTACGTTGAAACTCAAAGGCAAAAGTTTCCTCAGTATAAAGTTTATCCATCGGCACCTCTACAGAAAGAATCAATTCATTATGACTATCGTACAAGATATCAATAAGATTAATAAAGCGCAAGACAGCATCTTTACTGACCTTATTCAAGGTTGGCACCCCTTGTACTAAAATATGGGGAAATTGCGCCGCAATTTTTAAATAATCATCGGCATTGCGGCGTGTCTCACACAACGCGGCAAAAGAAAACCACACCACATTCTCACTGCGACGAATCACGGAGATAGGATGATCATTAATATACAAATCATCATGCGTACCGAGATCATCTTTGGCATAATAATGAAAATATTGCGTCATCATTTTTTTCGCATAATCATCTGTCGGATAAAAATAACGATCGGCAGGCTTGGTGTGTTCTAAGCGATAATCACGCTGATTATCCACTTTTAATACCGTTAAATGGGTTTTGATAAGTTCAATGCAGGGCAAAAAGCGCGCGCGTTGCAATCCATTGACATATAAATTTTCTGGCGCTAAATTGGATGTTGCCACAAAACAAATCCCCTCGGCCAAAAAGACGGTAAATAATTCCGATAAAATCATGGCGTCCACAATATCGCTCACAAAAAATTCATCAAAACACAACACCATCGTTTCACTGGCAAACGCTTTGACAATCCCTTCCAAAGGATTTTTTTCGCCTTGACGCGCTCTTAATTCACCTTGAATATATTGCATAAAGACATGGAAATGCATGCGCTTTTTTTCAGAAAATGGTAGCGTGTGAAAAAAAGTATTCATCAAATAACTTTTGCCAGTTCCCACGCCGCCCCATAAATAGCAACCTTTAACAAGTTTCTTTCCTGCAATTTTCCCCATAAAGCTTTTTCGACGCGCATACTCTTCTATCAATTGCTGATGAATGTTTGTTAATAATAAAATCGCCTTTTCTTGAAAAGGATCAGGTAAAAAATGGGGAGATAATAAATCTTCTTGGTATTGTTCAAAAGGGGTTATCATTAATAAAACGCTCTACGACATCACGAAGTTCAATGAGTTTACCATGGAAAAAATGGCCCGCTTCAGGAAATGATACAAAACAGGCTTTCGGCAATTTGGTTTCATGAAAAATTTTCACACGTTCTGCAATGACAACTTCATCCATCAAGCCTTGCACAATGAGGCTCGGACAAGCAGGCGAGGGTAATTCCCAAAACAGGGGATATTGCACTGGCGGTGCAATTAATAGCAGCATTTTGGGGGTACACAATTCCTGACGACTACCAGCCACTGCAAAGGCAATAAAAGAACCAAAAGAAAATCCGCCGAGCACATAATTAAATTCAGGATATTTTTTGTTGAGCCAATCAATTACCGTCAAGAGATCATTTTGTTCTCCCAGAGCATCAGAATAACTGCCTTCGCTTTTTCCAACCCCTCGAAAATTAAACCGTAAAGTGCCTAAGCCTTTATTTTCCGCAGCCCGTATTACAGTTGTAACCACTTTATTATGCATGGTGCCGCCTTGCAGGGGATGGGGATGGCAGAAAATGAGTACGAATTGTGTGCTTGTGGGCGGGGTAAAAATTGCTTCGAGCTGACCCATTTCACCCTGAATAAATAAGGTCGTTTCAGGCATTCTCACTTCTCCCCTTGCGGGAGAAGTCGAGCCAGCAAAGCTGGCGAGGATGAGGGGTGCTTACTTAAATTTACTTCACCCCTCACCAGTCGACTTCGTCGCCGACCTCTCCCACAAGGGGAGAGGTGAAAAACAAAAAAATTAAACTCCACAAATAAAATCATTTCTTTTTTTTCAGTACTTTAAACAATTTCTCTTCTAAAAGTTCTCTTTTTAAAGGCGAGAGCCTGTCTAAAAAAATCTTACCGTCTAAATGATCCAGTTCATGTTGAATGCATTTGGCCATAAATTCTTCGGCGTCAAATTCAAATGACTTCCCATAGCGATCACAGGCTGTCACGGTAATTTTTGCTGCGCGCGTTACTTTTTCATGAAGGGGGATCCCAATATCACAACCGACCGACATACAACCCTCTTCTTCTTTCAATTGGCCTTCGCGATGGGTGATTTTCGCATTCACCAAACACAGCGGACTGTTTTTCTCTGGCGAGAAATCAATCACCGTGACATGCGGCGCATGAGGAATATCGAGCTGTGTCGCTGCGAGTGCTGCACAATTTTCAGCGTGGTAATGCGTTTCAAACATATCATCGACAATGCGCTGAAAATTGTCGCCAAAATCTTTAACGATAACACCACATCGTTTGAGTTTAGGGTCGGGATATTGTAAAATGCGAATCAAGCTCATGGTGAGTGATTTTACCATAAGTTTTATACCAATTATATTTCAGGACTCTCAATTATTCTTCGTCATTCCCGCGCAGGCGGGAATCCATGGGCCCACTGGACCCCCGCCTACGCGGGGGTGACGGCTGCGAGTCAATCACATCATCAATAGGATCCTTTATGAAACGAAGTGGTTATTTTATTCCGACTTTAAAAGAAGTTCCTTCTGACGCCGAACTCATCAGTCATCAGCTCATGCTGCGTGCAGGTCTCATCCGTAAATTGGCGAGCGGCCTCTTTGTCTGGTTGCCACTTGGGTTAAGAGTACTTTCAAAAATTGAAGCTATTATTCGCGTTGAGATGGAAAAAATCGATGCCATTGAGCTCTTAATGCCCATGGTGCAAAATGCAGAACTTTGGCAAGAAACAGGACGCTTTGATGCCTATGGTAAAGAATTATTGCGATTTAAAGACAGACATGAACGCGATTTTGTGCTGGGTCCTACGCATGAAGAAGTCATCACCACGATTGTGAAAAATGAAGTACGCAGCTATAAAGAATTGCCCCTCACGCTCTATCAAATTCAAACCAAATTTCGCGATGAAATTCGTCCGCGTTTTGGCGTAATGCGTTCACGCGAATTTATCATGAAAGATGCCTACTCATTTCATTTGGATAAAGCCTCCTTGCAAAAAACCTATGACGATATGTATCGTGCTTACACCGCTATTTTCACCCGTCTGGGCCTTGATTTCCGTGCGGTAGATGCTGACACGGGCAGCATTGGTGGCAGTTACTCCCATGAGTTTCAAGTGATTGCTGATGCAGGTGAAGATGTTCTTATCTTTAGCGATAAAGGTTCTTATGCTGCCAATATTGAAAAAGCCCCTGCTGGCGTTAAAGAAGGCGACCCCAGTCCTGATGGTCAAGGAAACATCGTGATTAAACGTGGTATTGAAGTAGGCCACATTTTTCAGCTCGGCCAAAAATACAGTGAAGCCATGAAACTTTCTGTATTAAATGAACAAGGACAACAAACCACGTTAGAGATGGGCTGTTACGGCATTGGCGTCACGCGCATTGTCGCTGCCGCCATCGAACAATCACACGACGAAAAAGGCATTATCTGGCCTGCTGCAATGGCGCCTTTTCAAGTCATTTTATTACCCATGAATTATGCGAAATCCGAACGTATCCGCACAGCGTCTGAAAAACTGTACCATGAGTTACAAGCGGCAGGCATCGAAGTCTTATTTGATGATAGAAACGAACGTGCTGGTATTTTATTTGCAGAAGCTGAGCTTCTGGGTATTCCCCATCGCATCGTCATGGGAGAGAAATCTCTTGATGCGGGCAAAGTGGAGTATCAAGCACGTAAAGGCGGACAAGTGCAAGAAGTTGCGTTAGAAGAAATTGTAGGATTTATTGTTAAAAGCCTGAGTTGAATATCCGCCCCCTTAATAAAAAATTGGCTAAGCCAATTTTCAACAACGCCTTTGGCGTTGGCCTTGAGCGAAGCGAAAGGTGGAGTGCAAGGATTACACGACATAACGGGGCTGTCGACGCAGTCGACTGGGGGATTTATTTTTCTTACACTCCTAAAAATCCCCCCTGTCAGCTACGCTGACTTCCCCCCTTGTTAAGGGGGGTGTTATAATCACTTATTAGAGGAAAAAAAACATGACTATACAATCTCACATTTTACTGACCCCTTCTGCCGTCAGTTATTTCCGCAAAAAACTGGCGAAAACCGGCGCCACGGCGATTCGCTTTGGTTTAAAAGACGGCGGTTGTCATGAAAAAAAATATCTCTTGGATTGCGTAACGGGTGAAAAAGCCCAGAGTGAAATCGATTGTTCATTTGAAAACATCCCCATCTGGGTCGATAAAATGGCCTTATTGGATGTTATGGGAACCACCATTGATTACCGTATTCAAGGTCTCAATGGACAGGTACATTATGAAAACCCCAACGCCACAGGCACCTGCGGCTGCGGGGAGAGTTTTTCCAAGAAAGAAAAGATTAATCTCCCCTCTTAATAAGGTGGCATAAAAAAACCTATTTCCCCCCTTTACTTTACCCCAAGACTTTGATAAAATCTATCTTCACATTTAAAAAGTGATTTTTATAACAAAGGCTAAATTTATGTCAAGAGTATGTGCAATTAGCGGTAAAGGCGTACAGGTGGGAAACCATGTGTCACACGCTAATAACAAAACCAAACGCCGTTTTTTACCGAACTTACAGAAAAAAAGATTTTTTGTGCCCAGCACGGGAAAGTATATTACTTTACGTGTATCAACGCGCGTGATTAGAACTATCGATAAACTTGGCATTGAAGCAGTGGTTGCTAAATGTCTTCGTGAATTACGAGGATAGGAATAAATCATGGCTACTAAAAAAGGTAAAAAAGTTTTAATTCGTCTGATGTCTTCGGAAAGTCATCATTATTACACTGTGAAAAAAAGCCGCGGTAAATTGGATAAACTTGAAATGAAAAAGTTTGATCCGGTACTTCGCAAACACGTCATGTATAAAGAACATAAGATCAAATGAGTTCTACGCTTAGTCTCTTTAGAAAATACCTCTTATTATTAGGGGTATTTTTCTTTATACCCTCGGCCTTTGCTGCAGTTTCTGCAGGTTATGTGCAAGTGAATGCGCTTTTTGGCGGAATGCTCACACCCAATCAAAATCCTGCTGGCTCCCCTTCTTCTAAACCTTATCACACAATGGGCGATGTGGGTTACGGCCTTGGCTTTGGGTACTTATTTAATACCAATCAAACGAAGTTACCTTCCCATTATCAACTCGGCGTGGAAGGCAATTATCAAGAATATCCCAGCAATGATTATGGTTATAATGGCGCAAGCGGAAGTCGTAAAGGCAGTCTCTATACTTACTCTGGTCGTTCTATCGATTTTATGGCGATCCTCAATTATGATCTCAATCGTCAATGGGAATTGACGGGAAAAGCCGGCGTCGGACGCTTTGTGCAAAGCATGGCAACACCAGGCACCGATTTAACTAAAACTTTTTATTTACCTGCCCTTGCAGTCGCTGCAAAATACAGTCTCAGCAAGCGTTTTCAACTCGCCTTAGGTTATGATTATTTTATGGGAAAAAGCATTCCATTAGGCGACAATTCTCAGCCAGTGTCGATTCAAGCGTGGGATGTAGGGCTGATTTATAATTTGTAGGGAATCGTCTC
>JBILMY010000089.1:0-5094 GCA_044375265.1 Gammaproteobacteria bacterium
CATCATTGATAAGCGCTTGTTTTAAAGGTATCGTCATTCGCGGCTCATTAAACCATTGCAAGGCTTTAGCAGCAGAATTTTTCGGAAATAGCTCGACGCCATAATTTTCATACGCTTGTTGTAAAAAATCCAAGACTTCTGTAAAAGCACCGACTCCTTCTGTCTGTAATTTTGCAAAGGCTAAATAACCTATTACACGGATATCCAAAGATTCTTCGGTTAAAATAATTTCCGATAAACGGATGATTTCTTTATAATCAATTTCAGCTAAGCTATCAATAAGATCGCGCAGTGCAAAAAAGTGTTCACTTTTTTGTAACGATTTTCCGGTGTTTTGATAAACTGGAATTATCATCGATTGAACTCCTTTTGTGTCAATACATGCAATACTTCTATAAGAGACAAACTTTCTTCCACAGTGCATTCTGATAGGAATTTTTCAGATACCGGTATTGTGGTCCATTGTGGGCTTTTCAATAAAACAGTATGCAAAATGTCACTGTGTAAAATCCCTATATGAATCCATAAGATGTTACTTTGCGCTGCGTGTTGTGTCCAAAAAATTTGTAAAGGATAACGAAGCGCTTTGCCATAATGCAAAATAATTTTCAGCCAAAAGGCGATAAGTGGAAGACTTACTTTTGCATGAGGTAAAGGTAGCATCAGTGTTTCAGGGTTGCCCTCTTGCAAAGTATGGATTAACGCTGCAAGTATCTGTGCGGAATTAAATCCAGGTATTTCTTTCCAGCAGTCTTTCCAGGAATGCTGCATCAGTTGTTTAAAAAAATAATCTTGCATCTCTTTTTCAGTGGGCAGCGTATTGTCTTGAAAATGGGTTGCTATAAAGGTCCACAATCCGCTTTCGCTGGGATCCGAATCAATGAAAGCAGAAAGAAAAAATAGCCCTTTCAAAAAAGTGCTTTGTATCAGCATTGAGGCCCCAGGATTTTTTTTGAGAAAAGAAAATTGACGACAGAATAAAAAAGGATAATAACGGCCTAAGCTATCGTGGCTATCGACAAGACCGCCTAAGAGCATGGGCATGTCTTGTTGAAATAAAATCATCATGCCATGATTGAAGTTTAATTTTTTATGCGCCTTGATTGTGTCATACGCTTGCTGCGTCATGAGGGCGCATTGTTTTTCCATCCATAATAAAAAAGCATGGCTGGGTTCAGTGGTAATAGTTTGACGCATAAATTCAGGAAAAAAAGGGAGCTTCCCTAAATAAGCGATAGGGCCCTGAAAGACAAGTGGTTTTTTTGAAAAGAGCTTTTTTAAAAAACGCATCATTTTTCACTGCCTAATAAAGTTTCTGGTGGTGTGAAAGGATGCAGTACAAATCCATTGATGATATTTGCTAAGCCGCCTGTTTTAAACCCGAGACTGACATTTAAAGGGTTGCCATTGGAGTCGATAAATTGCCACTGTAAAACATAGTGATCGCCATTCAATGTGACTTGATTGGCTTTATCGAGCAGTTCAAAAAGACTCCAAATACCACTGGTTTGAATATCGGCATTGGTGGCACCATCACTGCGAACAATCATGAGGTGGGTTTGTTGCATTTTGCTTTTGCTGTCCCAATTAAAATAATGCCATTCTGTCGGCCCATTTTCATAGGCGTATCGGTCTTGTTTATTGACAGACAGCGCGAGCATGCTGACATCGGGTGAAGGCACACCGCTGACTGCATAGAAAAATTTAGGACTCTCGCTGCCCGCAGAAAATAAGGCGCTGCTGATATCTTCTGCTTGCTGCAAATTACTCATAAAGGCCGGCGAAAAATTCATGCCCACACCGAGCCAAGTATTGTTATGCCATGTGTTGCCTTCGAGTTTCAAATAAGGCAGCAAATTTTGATTGACAAAATGCCAGTAAGTACCTTGAGAGAGATCAAAAAAGGAGGCTGCCGCATCGAGGCTGATATCATCCCCTTCTTTTGTAAAAGGAAATTTTCCGGCAATGTCGCTCGCGTATGCGGGGAGTACCGTGCTTTGCCAAGCATCGGTAATAGGCGCTGCCGATAAAGTGAGTAGCGTTGAAAAAGCACCGCGCAGGGGGAGTGTAAGTACCGACATCATGGCAGTTTTGATATTATCATCGGGCTCATTATTTAATTCTCCCGAAATCCAAGTAGCTGCTTGATAGAGCGCTTTATCACTGCCGCCATTTTGCAAAATACTTGCTGTATAACTTTGCGCACTCTGCGCAGGATTTCCAGTGGCGTCGATGTTGGCCAAATCGCCGCGAATGGCAGCAAGGTGATTCAAATACGTTTTGAGTGTACTGCTTTGTGTGAGGGACGCATGATCATTGATAAAATCACTTTCATTGGCAAACGCTTGTGCAATTTGTCCTGCCGAATGATTTTCAGAAAAGAGTGAAAAACTATTACCGTCGTCATGAATATCGGTGTTGCTCGCAATGGTTTCAAAGAGGCTGATCATAGGACCTTTGGGGCGCGCCAGTAAGGCGAGGTTGTCATTCATTGCATCCAGGGAATCTGTGTTTTTCATCGATAAATGGTTCATCCAGTTGAGCCAGGCCGCTAAATAATCTTCAAAATATTGCGCTTCAAGGCTGCTTGCCAAAGTATTGGCAATATCCATATTGGGCAATTCTTTATTTAAAATAGCTTTTTGGCCTGTAGTAGTATTGAGGGTAATGAGTCCATTGAGTACCCAATCTTTGGCGGAGGCATCAATGGCTTTTTGTTTGATGAGCGCAGGCACGCCGTTTTGCCAAGCTTTTTGAGTGTAGGCTGCAGGTAAGGACACTTTATCCACAAAGAGATCTGCGGCATCGGAAGGCAGTAAATCCGATAAAGAAATCGTGCCATATTTTGCATTGAGTGAAGCTTGTAATTCTTGATAGAGGAGTCCCACATCCACTTTATGTTGTAATTGTGCGCGTGAAAAATTGATAAGTGCAGTGTCAGGGACCCACGTTGTACTTTCTCCAGAAATAAGTGGCGTTGCATAAGGGCTCAATAAATAAAATGCAATGAGATTAGTGACTTCATTCGAATCGGCAGGTGTGATATGGTTTGCTGTTAAATAAGCGGAAAACATATTACTGATGGAAGCGACGTCTTCAGCATCAACCGTTGTGTTGAGAATACCGAGTAACAAATAATTTTTTAACAGTTGATAATAGCCTAAATACGCTTTGGTTTTTTCAGCGGCAGAAAGGGAGGGCCACTGCCGCTGTTTTTCACGCAGCGCGGTTTCATTCAAATTGATTAAGGGCAGTAATACATTTTTTTGTAAGCCTTCGCTTAACACTTTTTGTAAGTCGGTGGCGAGAATATTGCCTTCAAACAAACCCAATCGTTTAAAGACGGGAAGTGCGGCAGAAGGATTATTAAATAAAGTGTAATCTTGATAAACAGCATATTCGGCGCTTAAAAAATCAGCTTTATCAGGATTACTTGACTCAATGAGGGTAGAGAGGCGCTGCACGCGATTCACGCTGTCATTGATGAGGGCTTTATTATTGTAATAAGCAATGGCCCAAAAGATGCTCAGTAAAAACAATCCCAATAAAATGCTAGTGGCGAGTAATACTTTCATGCCATAAAAAATCCATTTGGTGCGCTGATTCATGGTGATATGATGTGTAGTACTAAAGATAAGTTCTGATAGAACTTCGGTAATGAAAAACCCCTTATGCTCAGCACTGGTAAAATAAAGTCCTCTTATGTTTAGCGAAGATTGATAAGGGTTTTTTTGTAAAATGAGGGACAACAGCGCCTGTACTTTTTTTAAGGTGTTATGAAAATAATCAGGGAATTGATAGGCTTTTATTTTCTCATCAAAGGAGGACAATTTATCCAGTTGTGAAAGTACAATATCAAAGAGTTGTGCTTCTAAGCTGGCCAAGCGTTTTTCAATTTCAATGTCGAGTGTTTGCGATTCTGCCAATTCTAAATTGATACCAAATAATTGTTGGCGTTCTGCTTCTGTGAAGTGACCAAAGAAAGACTGGAATCCTTCGATTAAATCAGTTTTGGTTAAGATAAGATGAATGGGGAGTTGATATCCCAGATCGTGTTCAATTTCTTCAATTTTCGCGCGAATGATGGCGGCATGCTGCTCGATATTTTTGCCATTGTCCGCCATAAGTTCTGGGATGCTCAGCGTAATCATGATGCCATTGACGGGCGGATAAGGACGATGTCGTTTGAGTAGACTTAAAAAATCTTTCCATTCTTTTTTGTCAGAGGCTTCCGTTGTGTAGCGTCCGGCAGTATCTAAAATAACGGCTTTATCAGAAAACCACCAATCGCAATTGCGCGTGCCGCCAAAACCGGTTAAATGAATTTCTTCTTCACTGGAGAGGGGGAATTTCAAGCTCGATTTTCTGAGCAAGGTCGTTTTTCCCGAGCCAGAGGGGCCGATTAAAATAACCCAGGGTAAGCGATATAAAGCCGATTGTCCGGAATAGCCCACCCCCAATTCAGAGTGTTTGATTTTTTGAATGGCTTCCGTGATTTTATTTTTGAGCGCGAGCCTGTCATTGCCTTCGGTGTTATCCATCATGGATTTGATTAAATTATCGCCTTGTTTTTTTGTCATCACTAAGCGGGTGATGCCTATCGCTACTAAAATGCTGCCGACAAGGACAATGAGTAAAAAAGCGCCTAGCACACTTAAGCCCAGTAAAAGCCCGACGACGAAAATAAGAAAGAGTACGGCAATAATGGCGAGCGCAATCAGCAGAATTTTAAGTCCGCCTTTTTGAAGCAGCCAATGAAGAAACTTATCTTTCATGGCAGAACCTCTTCATATTCTTGAATTTGTGCTTTTGCCGTATGCGCTACATGATGAATGGATAGGGAAAATCCGCCATAGATTAAAAAGACACCGACAGCTACAAATACGGCCAATGTCCACAGCGGAATTTGCCGTCCAATCATCGCCACTTTTTTTTGCCATTCAATGGGCGGGCTTAAACGCAGCGTTTTAGCGGAGCGATAACGCGCGATGGCATTTTTGGTATCATTGACAATAATATCGAGGCGTTCCGGATCTTCGATACGATAAATGCCTTTAAATCCCAATTGCAGGCAAAGATAATAAATTTCTAGCA